>NZHT01000113.1 GCA_002691385.1 Flammeovirgaceae bacterium
TCTGTTTCATAAGCTCTTTCATTTCCAATGAAGCTGTAACTACCATCGTAGCCTTCTTCTTCATCCAATAGCGCATCACGCCTTACAGGATTTAAGTCAGCCATATCTCGATAAGATAGAGGACGATAAACATCTTGGACCCATTCGTTTACATTACCAGCCATATTATATAACCCATAATCATTTGGAGGATAATTGTAAACATAGTCGGTAATCATAGATCCGTCGTTTAATTTTCCAGCAATACCTGCATAATCACCTCGACCTCTTTTATAGTTAGCCAACATATAGCCAAGAGATTTTCCATAAGGGTTTCGAAGGGCATGACCATCCCAAGGATAAATTCTACTATTTGTTTGTGTCTCGTCCAACCATTGAGTTCCTATGAGGGCTTGAGCGGCATATTCCCATTCTGCCTCAGTAGGAAGGCGATAAGCAGGCAATATGATACCACTTTCAATCGGGACTCGTGCGCTAGTGCTCTGAACACTACTGGCTGCAATTTCTCCATCATCTTCTGCGAAAGCATCATCTTCTGCGAAAGCGTCATCTTCACCATCTTCACTTTCTTCAAAAAATCCAGCGTCTGTAGCTAATTTCAAGTTTACCACTTCTGTTCGCCACTTACAATAATTAACAGCTTGTCGCCAATTTATCCCTACTACTGGGAAGAACCTGAATCCAGGATATCTGTAATAATGCGAAACATAAGGGTCATTAAAGGCTAAGTCTCGTGTCCAAACGCTCGTGTCAGGCAAGTTATTTTGCCAATAAACTTCTTCGGAGTCAAGACGAATATAATGCTCATATTCAAGCCAATTGATGTTGGTTATTTCTGTTTCATCCATGTAAAAAGAAGCAACAGTTACTGAGCGTTCAATATTATCTCTTGAATTGATAATGTCCTCTTCCACAGAACCCAAGACAGTTCTACCGCCTTCTATAAACACAAGATTAGGGCCCACCGGCTGACCGGAATATTCGCTGACCTGAAAGCTACCCCCATCTTCCTCGTCAACATTCCATTCTAAACCTGTAACCGTACTAGCACTTCCAGGATTAGAACTATTAGGATTGCTACCTCCAAAAATACAAGAAGCAAAGATTGATGCGATTGTTATGGCATAGCTCGATGACTTTACCATAGAATAAATATTTTTCATAAGATTGCTTAACTATCTTTAAACTTAATAACGCTAATGTAAATAAAAATTATATTATTTTCCGAAATGGAAAATTAAAAAGCGATTTCTTACACTTAAAAAGTGAAAAAAGTCTAGAAATTGGATTGAAAGCCCTAATTTCTATTAAAAAAGGAAAAAATATGGAAAGAATCATCTAGGGATTCAACATGGTTGATAGAGAAAATTAATTTTTGCTTCTGTTCTTTGATTTTGCATCTTTTCGGATGATTTTGTGAAAATTGAATGAGACTTTTAAAAGCAGGAGAAAGAAAATAGGCATCTTTTTTACCTTCCAGAATATGTAACTTCATTATACTGTTTTTTAAAACAATTTTGTCTAACCCAAAATCACGGCCAATCCAACGCAATCGGACAGACTTTATTAACTCGTTTACTGGTTCTGGCAGTGCACCAAATCTATCTTTTGTGCTGTTTTTAAGAGCTAATAGGGCGTCATTTGTTTCTATATTGTCTAAATCATTGTATAATCTAAGTCTTTCAGAGGTATTAGTAATGTATTCTTGAGGAATAAGTATTTCGAGATCGGTTTCTATCACACAATCACTTACAAATGAATCGGATACCTTTTCATGAGACAAGTCGTTTTGAAATAATTCCTGAAATTCATTTTCCTTAAGTTCAAGGACCGCATCATCAAGAATTTTATGGTACATATCGAAACCAAGATCATTTATAAATCCACTTTGCTCACTTCCTAAAAGATCTCCAGCCCCGCGAATATCTAAATCCCTCATGGCCAATTTAAAACCATCTCCTAATTCGGAGAACTCTTCAAGTGCAACTAAGCGTTTTCTGGCATCAGAAGAGATTGTGGAATGTTTCGGGGTTAATAAATAGCAGTAGGCTTTGGTATTTGACCGCCCAACTCTACCCCGCATCTGATGAAGATCAGAGAGGCCAAATAGATGAGACCTATTTATGATAATTGTATTGGCATTTGGAATATCTAAACCAGATTCAATTATATTGGTTGAGATTAAGACATCATATGTGCCATTTATGAAATTGATCATAACTTGTTCCAACTTAGGGCCAGCCATTTGTCCATGTGCAATGGCAATGCGCGCATCAGGCACAAGGTTACAAATTGTATTGGCTAAACTTTCAATGTCTCCAATTCTGTTATGAACAAAGAAAACTTGGCCTTTTCTCCGAATTTCATGGTGAATGGCATCTCTAATAATTTCTTCACTGAACTCGCAGACTTCTGTGGTTACGGGAACTCTGTTTGGAGGCGGCGAGGCCATGATAGATAAATCTCGGGCTCCCATGAGAGAGAAATGAAGTGTTCTTGGGATAGGTGTTGCGGTTAAAGTTAGTGAGTCTATATTTACTCGCAATTTTTTCAATTGTTCTTTAATTTTAACCCCAAATTTTTGTTCTTCATCAATAATCATGAGGCCAAGGTCCTTGAAAATCATGTCTTTGTTTACAATACGATGGGTCCCAATTAGAATATCTATATGTCCATCATTTAATTTTTTTTTGATGATCGTAATTTCTTTGGCAGTTTTAAATCGGTTTATAAATTCAACTGTGATTGGAAAATTACAAAGTCGTTCGGAGAAGGTTTGATAGTGCTGGAGGGCTAAAATTGTGGTAGGAACTAAAACGGCGACTTGTTTATTGGCGTTTACTGCCTTGAAGGCTGCGCGAATGGCCACTTCCGTTTTCCCAAAACCGACGTCTCCGCAGATTAGGCGATCCATAGGGTGTAACCGCTCCATATCTGATTTGATATCTGCCGTGGCGGAATGTTGATCGGGAGTTTCTTGGTACATAAAGCTAGATTCTAATTCAGCTTGTAAAAAAGAATCCTTTGGGAAAGCAAATCCAGGAGCTGTTTTTCTTTTGGCATATAGGGAGATTAATTCTTTCGCAATATTTTTTACTTTATTTTTTACTCGATTTTTTTTCGTTTCCCAATCTTTAGAACCAAGTTTACTGGTAGTAGGAGGCCCGCCTTCTTTTCCAGCATACTTGGAAATCTTATGCAAGGCATGGACACTTATAAAGAGTAAATCATCATCTCTATATACTAAACGAATTACCTCTTGTTGATTTCCGTTCCGCAAGACTTTATCTAGACCGGCAAATCGAGCAATTCCGTGGTCAACATGTACGACATAATCACCTGTTTGTAATGATTTTAGCTCTTTGAGGGTAAGGGCCTTTTTTTTGTTAAACTTAGGAGGGTTATTTGTATGATGTATACGATTAAATATTTGATGATCCGTCAAACAGGCAATTTTTGAAGCGGGGGAAATAAAACCTTCGTTGAGGCTACTCGTAATTCCTGAAAAAGAGAAAGAAGAGTCTAGTTCTTCAAAAATAGTTGTCAATCGGTCAAGTTGTTTTTCTGAGTCGGAGAAGATAAAAATATGAAATCCGTCATGTTGTAATTCGCCAAGACGATTGGATAAGAACTTGAAGTTTTTATTAAACGAAGGTTGCGGCCGATTGCCAAAATCGATTTCAAAGGAAGGGGATAAAAAGGTCCGCTGACCAAATTCTATTACATTTCGTTTTTTCAAGAGAGAAGTAAAAGACTTGGAGGTTTCGTAAAGTAATGAAGGAGACTGAATGATTTGAGTGTTATTACTTATCGAGATTATGGATTGGAATGAATCTACGGCTTTTTCAAATGCTTTTGTTATGGTATCCTGAGTTTCTCTTAAATCTTTGATCCAAACCAATGTTTTTTCTGTTAAATATTCCAACAAAGAAATTCGCTCTTCCTTCAATAGTTGGGTATGTGTATTGGGCATGATAGAAGCCCACTGAAGTGATTTTTTAGATAATTGAGTTTCTGGGTCAAAAGTACGAATGCTTTCGATTTCATTTCCAAATAATTCGAGACGTAGTGGAAGCTCGGAACTGAAGGAGAATACGTCAATAATCCCTCCGCGTACGGCAAACTGTCCAGGTTCATAGACAAAATCAGTGTTTTCAAAACCAAAAGCTGAAAACAGTTCTGATAAAAAAGCAATATCAACGAGCTCTCCGACATTTGCCCTAAAGATGTTTTTAAGCAGTGAACGTTTGTTGAGTACTTTTTCTGCTAAGGCTTCTGGATAAGTTATGATAATTTTGGTTTCTTCATTAAGTATTCGAGTTAGGGTTTCAGAGCGGTGAAGAACATTGGCGTTATCTATGGATTCGGGTTGATAGGGCTTCTTGTATGAAGTAGGGAAAAAAGAAGGAATTTTAGAGTCTTCTAAATTTAAATGGGCAAAGTCATTCAAAAGCAAATCGGCATCTTCTTTGTCGTGCATGATAACGAGTAGAGGAGGGTCAATTTTTTCTGAGATAATTAATAGGCTTAGGGTATCCGAACTGCCTACCAATCCTTTCAGATTGATGTTTGTTTGGGGCTCACAAATCTTTGCCAAAAGAAGATTAAGTGAGGGGTCATTTTCAAAAAGCGAGATGACTTCTTTTACTTTCATTTTTGAATTTTAAAACTCGTTGACAAAGCTAAAACTTTCCCTTTTTAAAAAAATTTTAAGCTATTAAAAGGCAGGAAATTTCCGAAGAAATTTTGGACTTAAAAGTGAAAGCAAATAGGCCTTTGAAATAGGAAGAAAATACCGAGAATTCCATATTTTTGTGCTAAAAAGAAAGATGTTTCATTCAGACAAAGAACAACTATTGATACGAGGAGCAAATGCTTCAGTATTGGAAAAGCAGCTAAAGTGGTTTCAAGAGGGATTCCCTTTTGCAAAATTGATAAAACCCGCAAAAATTTCAGAGGGGATTATACGTTTGGATGAAAAAAAAAAAAGAGAATTACTTTCTCTTTATAAGCATCAAGGAAAAGTCAAAAAGAAGGTAAAATTTGTCCCTGCGTCTGGCGCAGCCTCTCGGATGTTTAAGAGTCTTTTCGAATATGTTTTAGAAGATAATTTGGATAGTGGAGATGACAGAAAGATCAATCCCCTCACTGAGGAGGCAGCTCATTTTTTTAATAATTTGTCACAATTTCCTTTTTATAAAATGTTGAAATTAGCCCTTATGGGAAAAGGAATTTTTGAGGAAACACCTAAGGGAGTAATAAAGGAATTATTGCAAGAAAAAGGCTTAAATTATGGGCAATTACCTAAAGGATTGATAAAATTCCATACTTACCCAGGGGGAACGCGAACACCTGTGGAAGAGCATCTCGTTGAGGGATGTTTGTATGCTGCGGATCATCAAGGACGCGCGCACATTCACTTTACTATTAGCGCGGATCATAAGGATGCTTTTGACAAGCATTTGAAGGAAGTGCGCAATTTTTATGAGAAGGCATATGGAAAAACCCTTGAAATTACCCTTAGTGAGCAAAAGAAATCAACGGATACGATAGCAGTTGATTTGAAAAATGAACCTATCAGGCTAGACGATGGGTCTTTGCTTTTTCGACCAGCAGGTCATGGGGCGTTGATCGAGAATCTCAATGAAATTGATGCAGACATTATTTTTATAAAGAATATAGATAATATTTCTATCGAAAAAGAGAGCTCAGAGACTATTGAATATAAAAAAATATTGGCGGGGAAATTGCTCGAGGTCCAGGCGCAAGTGTTTTCATTTATAAAAGAATTAGAGGCAAATTGTTCTGAGAAAAGACTGATCGAGATAAATCAAAGAGTTCGCAATGAATTGGGCTTTGATTCGAAAGTGAATCTAGATGAAGTAAGTTTGTTGAATCATTTGAATCGTCCTATCAGGGTTTGTGGGATGGTCAAAAATGAAGGAGAACCTGGCGGAGGCCCCTTTTGGACTGCTACAGATCAAGGAATTACTCTACAAATAGTTGAGGAGCCTCAGGTGAACTTCAATGTAATAGAGCAAAAGCAAATTTTTGAAAAAGCTACCCATTTTAATCCAGTCGATATTGTTTGTGGGGTGCAAAATTATAAGAATGAAAAATTTGATTTACTAAAGTTTCGAGATTTAAGCGCAGGGATTATTACGAAAAAGTCTCAAGAAGGAAGAGATCTTAAAGCACAGGAACTACCGGGTTTATGGAACGGAGCTATGGCATATTGGCATACGGTTTTTGTGGAAGTTCCTTTGCGGACGTTTAATCCGGTCAAAACTATCAACGATTTATTAAAATCCGCGCATCAATAATCTTGCGGGAATAGTAATTATGAAATTTTAGGTAGAAAGGGGGATATAGAGAAGAAAAAACCACATGAGTCACCTCAAAAGAAATGCAAAAAAGGAGAGATAAATAAATCATAAGAATAGGGAGATCAATAAAAAGATGCACCCTTTTGTATTAATGTAGGACTAAAAAAATAAAAATCAGAAAATAAAAGCAGTTCATATTCTATTAACTTCACATTTAGAAAGAAAGAATGGAAGTTATTAATGTCCTTATAGGAGATAAATGGAGGCAATTTATCTCGTTGTTATTAGCTGGAGGGGCTTCAGCCATATTATACGCGTATGGCATTAAAGTGGTACATGATACGCTGACTTCAGAGAATAATGTAGAAAATATACTTTCAGTGACAGTATTGATCACTGTTTCAGTGGGACTTTCAATTTTTTCGGGCCAGCAGATGAATTATCTTTTTGAAAAGCAAATTCATCTTTTAAGGATTGAATTAAGCCGAAAAGTGATGAAAACGTCATTCGAAACGATAGAAAGGGAGGCGACAAAAATGGCTCCCATCTTAACTGCAGATGTCAATACTTTGACCCATTTTGTCAAGCTGTTGCCGGAAGCCATTATTTCTAGTTTGAAAATTTTTGGAATTCTTGTGTACATGTTATGGCTTTCATGGCAAATATCTTTGTTTATCGTTTTACTCTTGGGTTTAATTTTGGTCATTAATGTCAGTTTTTTGGGAAGGGTTCATAGAGAAGAAAGAAAGGCGAAAGAGTTTAATCTGGGTATTTATACTAATATACAAGGCATGGTATCTGGGATAAAAGAATTGGTGCTCAACAAAAAGCATCATGAGAATTATATTGAGAGATCTGTTACCCCTAAAAGTAATGGATATGCTCGGCAAAACATTACACTTAACAATATCAACCTTTTTTTAATAAAGTCACCTGAATGGATTGCCATCATGGCTGTTGCAGGCCTAGTTATGTTTGCTGAAAACATTTCTTGGTTTTCAGAAGACGAGTTTATTAAATTTTTTACTTTGATGCTCTTTATTTTACCCTCGATGATTGTTTTAATTAGTTTTTTTAGTGGAGTAAAAAGAATGAAAGTTGCGGTAGAAAAAATCAATCAATTGGGGCTTGAATTAGAAAAAAAGCCAATTTATAAAGAAGAGGAAAGTTCTTTGAGCTTGAATGAGGAGATTGAAAGAGGCATTCTAAATAGAGAATGCTTAATAGAATTAGAAAAAGTGACCTATAGCTATAGGTCTAATAAGCGTGTTTTTACTGTNGGTCCGATCAGTTTNAANATCTTTAAAAATGAAGTTTTATTTGTNACTGGAGGGAATGGGAGTGGAAAAACAACTTTTTCAAAACTANTTACAGGACTCTATGCACCTGAAAAGGGGCAGATAATTTTTGGAACTCACNCCATAACTTCTGCTTTAGTCTCAAGTTACCGAAACCTTCATTCTGCCATCTTTGCAGATTCTTATGTATTTGATGATCTCACTTACCTCAAAGATTCACCGATGAGGTTGTATGCCAAAGAGCTCATCCAAATGCTGGAGTTAGAGGATAAAATTTCGCTGGATCGGATGATGTTATCGGATGTAAATTTATCTTTTGGTCAAAGAGGACGGTTGAATCTACTAAGAACCATCTTAGAAGATAAACCGGTAATGCTGTTTGATGAGTGGGCGGCAAATCAAGACCCTTATTTCAAAAAAAAATTTTATCGAAAAATTATTCCCGAATTACGTAAAAAAGGCAAAACCATCATTATCATTAGCCACGATAATAATTATTATGATGTAGCCGATCGAATTATCGAGTTTTCTGAAGGAAAGATTTTCTCGACAACTATAAAGAAATGACTAATTGAGAACGTTTTTGCATAATTGGTTGGGAATACCAACAAGACCAGGCAAAGGGCCTTTTTTGAAGGCACCCATTCAAATAGTTGCTGATCAAAGTATGAAATTAAGTTTTTGTATTACCCATAAAAACAGATTCGAATCTCTTCAAAAAACGTTATTTCAAAACTTAGAAGATAACCAAGAAAATCGGTCTGACATTGAATTTATATTGATGGATTTTCACGAATCTGAGGAGGTATTGAATTGGGTAAAGGAAAACTTTCATAAAGAAATTCAGCAAGGATATCTCAAATATTTTAGGGCTAAAATGGAAGGCTGGTCGGCACCATTGGCAAAAAACACGGCCCATTATGTAGCAATGGGGGACATATTAACCAATTTAGATTGTGATAATTTTACAGGTCTAGAAGGGGGGAAATTTGTCTTAGAGCAGTACTGTAAAGAGGAGAGCAATCTAATGCTATGGCAATTTAGTAGGGTTAGGAGAGATGGGTCTTACGGAAGGATGTCGTTTTATCAACAAGCTTTTGAGGATCTAGGTGGTTATGATGAAGGGTTAATGGAGATGGGATTTCAAGACAATGATCTAATGTTAAGAGCCCTGAAAATGGGGGTCAAGAGAATAGAGTGTAATGACAAATTATACAATAAGGCCCTCAAGCATGAGAAATATAAACCGGCTTATATGTCATTTAGAAGGATGGAACGTTGGAACAAAGCGCGTTCTAAAGCAAATATCAAAGAACAAAAATTGAGGGCGAATAATGGAAGCTTTGGTCTTCGCGAAGGTATTATGTTTATGAATAAAGAGGGTCAAATGGAGCCTTTTGAAAAAAGCTAAAAGAGGGCTTTGGTAGGCATCATTATATAAGTTTATTTTGCCATTCTATTTCCTCAAAAAGAGTGGATTACACAATCTGACAACGGCAGTAATGAAATCAAAATTTGATATATATCAATTGATTACCCCAAACATAGATGCGTATGCTCAATATGGGCTCACATCTGTTTATGGCTATGCCAAAAAGCAGGGATACGGTCATTTTATTCAGCGATCACAACTGATTAAAGAAATGCATGTAAATTGGTCAAAAATAGAGATGATTCGGCAGGCCTGTTTATCCAGTTCATCAGAATGGATTGTACTCTTTGATGCAGATTTGATTTTGATAAACAGTGATATTTCTCTAGACTCTTTAATTGAAAAAGTGCCTTCGAATATTCATATTCTTATGCCTAGGGATACCCATTTTTTTAAGTGGGGAAAACCTAACGCGGGGTTAATCTTATTGCGAAGATCTCAGGAGGGACTTAGTATAGTAGATCATTGGTTAAATATGTCTAAAGGGGAAGGGAGTTACCTTGCAGACAAGCATCCACGCAATCAGCGTGTATATTGGGAATACGTAATGCCTAAGTTTATCCAGAATCAACAACTTATTCCAAGGAAGGTATGTGCCAAGTATCATTGGTTTTATCGTTTATTGGGACATGGGACTTTTGCTTTTCATGTGACACAAACAGATTTAGAAACGCGGATTGATTTGATGAAAAGATTACTTCTTAATTGTGATGAATTAAAATATTTGGATGAAATCTCTTCGATATTGGCAGGGCAGAAAGAAGGTCTTTTGAAGCTTTTGTAAAGAGATTTTTAATAAAAGAAATAAGAATAAGATTCGGAAATCAATTACGTGATATATTAGAGGTTTTGAAGTGAAATTGTGCAGTTTCATTGCGCAATTCTTTCCAATTAGGATGGCTTTTCCATAATCCCGAATCGCTGCTTTTATCTTCAATATCTATGATTTTTCCATTTAGTTTATTGGTGACAAGATGATGACCTAAACTACCATTTGCCAAATGAGCATTGATGACAATGTCGTCACAAAAAACAAAGGAATCTAAACCTTGAGGAAGTATGGGGATATTATTTAAATCTGCCTTTTTTAGAAAAATCATCCGTCCTTTAATAACATCTACTCTTACATTTTTTTTAGGAAATCGGAGATGTTTAGGGATACCGATTGATCCTATTTTTTGCAATCCTTTGGCGAGGATATTTTTAGGAAAGTAGAGATTGTTTTTTCCGAGAATTACCCCATATGGACCGATGGCCATCCCTTTACGGCCTTTTTCAATGTATTCGTTTACTAATCCTTCTAAAGCATCTGCTTTTGTAATCAATAAGTCGTCATCATGCGACATGACATAATCGTTTTTAGCAAAAGAACCCATGAACCACCGAGGCCAACAGCCTGAGTTATGAGAGGAATTTAAAATCCAATCCACGCCACTATGAATAAAAGGTTCCGGATTATTATTCCAAACAAAGATTTCACAAGGAATTGTTTGAGATTTTAAAGCCGAGATGATTTTATTCAAATTTTCTCGACGCTTGTAGTTCATGAGCAAAACAGTAACCATATTTTGTAAAATTAAAAAGCCAGACAGACTAGAATGTTTACAAAGGAATCACTAAAATGTGAAATTAATCATTGAATGACATGAAAAGGAGAGTTTCCTCTCAAGTTTTTGTTTCCACTCCTATTTTAAATGTTAAATTTACTTGCTGATACCAGGGCTTTAACACCTTTAAAAATTTAATTGGGCCTTAGTTTAGAATAGATCTACACATAGATAAATCAGGGCAGATGAATAATAGACTCATGCAAAAGCTTTTCTTTGTTTCAATCTTTTTGTTTGTTAATATTGATTTAATTAAAGCCCAAATTAATGTACCTGGAGATCTGGAAAATGAATACTTTCAATTATTATCATTAAAAAATCAAAAAGTTAATCATTTGGGTTATGGACCAACTATTGATCCGTTTGTTGATTCTATGGAGTGGTTTTTATGGGATCGTTTCGCTTCAAGTATAGATGTTAAGGAAGGTCTGACCCTTCTCGATTTAGGATTCAAAACGCATATTAATTCGGCTTATCCTCGAGGTTATAACGACGGCCCCTCTTGGCGGGGGCGAGGTCTTACTCAGGAAGTCAATGTGGGAATGCGTTTGAAAAAGGATAGGGTTTCACTGGTTTTTTTACCCAATATTTTTTACTCTCAAAACGCTTCTTTTGATCTTGCGCCTCAGATCAAAAAAGACGTGAGCCCTTTTTCTTATCAATTTGCGAACAAAGCTTCTGTTTCCTATCGTATCGATTGGGTTCAGCGTTATGGGGAAAAGTCCTTTGTAAATTTTCATTTAGGCCAATCTGAGCTTAGATATCAAGACAATATTTTCACTGTGGGTCTTGGAACTCAAAACCTAAAATTTGGACCTGCGAATATTAATCCAATCATCTTAAGTCACAATGCAGGGGGATTCCCTGGGCTAGACTTGGGGACGGCTCAACCACTTCAGCTTCATTTTAAAAAAAGAAATTTTGGAATTGTAGAAACCAAGATTATTTTTGGTCAACTCTCCGAATCTAACTATTTTGATCGTTTTCCGGAGAATAATAAGCTATTTTTTACGGGGATGACGATAGGTTATAGCCCTCCTTTTTTGCCAAATTTAGTATTGGGCTTTAATAAAGTATTGTACAAGCAAAGGAAGTATTTTACAATTCCGGACTTAGCCGCATTATTTTGGATTTTTGATCAAGGAGCCATGATTGATTCGGTTCTAACTAAAGATTCCTTTGATCAAATGGCTTCATTGTTTGTAGACTGGAAGTTTAATGAGGCTGATTTGAGGGTCTATTTGGAATGGGCAAGGAATGATTTTAGCGGAGGGTTTATTCGAACCATTACGGAGCCAGAGCACAGCCGAGCCTATACTTTAGGTCTTGAAAAGGTGTTTGATCTCTCTCAAAAAAAGGTCTTGTATTTCATTATTGAACATAGTAACTTGGTTAGAAATCAAAGTTGGCTTTATCGAGCCAATCCGCCATACTATCAACACATAGTCGTAGATCAGGGTTATACCCATCAAGGGCAAGTATTAGGAGCGGGAATAGGGGGAGGTTCAATGAGCCAATTTTTAGGATTAAGTCTCTATGATCAAAAAAGTCTTTTAGGAATTGACTTTCAAGCCATTAGGTTTGATGATGATTATTTTTTAGAAATGGATCATGGCAGCGGCCAACAAGAACTCTACAATCGGCATCAAAATGAGTTCAGCTTTGGACTTAAATATCAAAGACACTTTCAAAAAGGAGCTGTGGGAGCCAAAATGATTAATAGCTTTTATATGAATCGATATTATGTTTTGGACAATAATGGATATAATTTATCTCTTAATATTCAGGTTAAATATTTCTTAAATCTGGCCAAATGATAGTAGTTTAAGGGGACTTAGTTTTATGATAATCTTAACTCAAGTTTTCTAGTTCTTATTTTGATCTAAGTCAAAAAAGAAAAAAGATCATGATCGTTAATTCATTCGGAGCACACGCAGTTAGGGGAAGGGTTCTGTTACCACACATAGCCATAAAGGGCGAGGGAGTACTTCTTAACAATTATTAATAATTAAAACTACAATACTGTAAAAATCCAGCATCATGACCAATGGGAGATCCATCAGGCGCTTTGAGTGTCTTGGGGGCCTTGACCTCTTCAGGATTTTCGAGCCAAAGGGTAATTAAAGCGGCCATGCTTTTATAATGTGCGATATCTTCAAAAACCGCTGTTTTTCTCCCCTTACAGTAATCTAAGAGCTCAAGAATTATAGCATAACTGATGGATTCAACGTCGATTTGTGATCCTTCGTGAACGTTAAGTAACATTAATTTGTCTAGAATTCTCCGTTCAACAATGCGTTGAATGGCACGCACTTCAGCATTAGAATGGGGAGCGTACCACGTGCTATTAAGAAGGCGATGGATGACCTGAGCAAGTCCCGGCTGACGGGCATCTAAGTCATGGTACATGACCAAGCGATTAGCCCGATGTGGATGTAGTAAAAAAGATAATGACATTTCACTTGCTGTTTCTACGGCGGTATAATAATCGAAAACAGGCCCCATTTTACTGCCAAAAGATTCCCTACTTCTGTAATATCCTTGTGCTTTTGGCGGGATTTTGGCCAATAAGGGCTTTGAGAGCATTAAAGCTTTCGGCTGTACCGTTTGAATTAGGGCATCGAGGGCTTTCCATTGGGCATCGGGAGCAATCATTGCTGTCTTTAGTTGACGATCCTCTTTTACCGAGTAGCTATAGTTTAAGCCACCGACGACCTTAGAGGTGGCCTCTATTTGATATCTGTGAAAAAGGTACATTGGAACCAAGACCTCCTCCAATGAAGAGTATGGAGTCCCTAGAGGTAGACTTTTTTCAGATAGGTTGCTGAGTACTTTTTCACGAACTATCATCATGCGACTCAATTCATTGGCGGCCCCAGCCCCTTCATCCCATAGATGAGCAAAGGGATGGGCACCATCGGGAGCTCTAGCGTCTCGGTCTGAGATAAAGCTGAGACCCTTCTTGTACGTCTCCTCAAGCAAGGTGCTGAGAGCGGCTTTAGTATCTATATGTTCAGCATATTGTGTATACCCATATTTGATGGCAGCGATGTCCCATTCACCAATATTGACATCATAGGCTTCAGATAAGTCAATTTCTCCGTGGCCATCTAATTTGACCAAAGGATGTGGATAGTCCATCACAGAAGCGCGATTATTACTACTAGCGGCATAATTGTGAACCAATCCGAGGGTATGGCCTACTTCGTGCGCAGCTAGTTGTCTAAGCCGTGACACGGCAAGTGTCATCAGGGGCTCTATTCCTTCTTCATATTGGTTTAAAAGGCCCTGGGCAATGAGAAAGTCCTGTCGAACCCTTAAAGAACCTAAGCTTACTTGCCCTTTAATGATTTCTCCGGTTCGAGGATCAACAATAGAGGACCCGTAGGACCATCCTCTAGTAGATCGATGTACCCATTGTATCATGTTGTAACGAATATCCCAAGGATGTGCCCCCTCAGGGAGCAATTTGATTTGAAAGGCATTGATGAACCCAGCGGCTTCAAAGGCCTGATTCCACCATTTGGCACCATCTATTAAGGCAGATCGAATGGGTTCAGGGGCACCCCGATCCAGATAGTATATGATGGGGTTTATGGCTTCAGATTTGGCCAATTCAGGATTTTTTTTCTGCAGTCGATGCCGGGTAACAAAGCGCTTTACCAGAGAGGAAGCCACAGGAGTTGCATAGTCTTGATAGGATGTTGCGTAAAAACCACTTCGGGGATCATAAATCCTTGGTTGATAATTGTCATCTGGCAGTTCAATAAAAGAATGATGTGTCTGTACTGTGATGGCATCGGGAGAAGGCACGACCGATCGTACCCAATTGCCTGTAGCCTGTCCAGTATAGGTCTGAATGACTTCATATTCAGAATTTTTGGGAAAATTGAGTATATTAGGTAAATACAAAGCAGAACGAGACTTATCGACTTTGAACTGGCCTTGATTGGCACGGGATAGTCTCTGAGCAATTCCTTGACTATCTTGTAAAAGAAAATCATTTAATTCAATGAGATAATGATTCCCCGTGTGTGCTATGATGGGAAATCCCCATAAAATGGATGAGGCGAAAGCTTCTTTAACCGAGGTTACTTCATCGGGATTGTCACTGATGGCACGGTACTCTTGATTGGGCTGGATGAGCATCAATTTTTGTCCATATTTTTTAAATTGAACGACTTTTATTCCACCAAGCTTTCCTCTATCCAGACCAAGATCATTGGAACCAACACCTGCCGATAAGGTATTGACATATAAAAATTCTGGGGTATTTAGGTCTACGGAAATATATAGCTTGTCTTTAGAAACATCGTAGAAAGAGGGGAAGTAACCTTCCGTAGGGCGCATATTTTTCGTAAAAACAGAAATAGAAACTTCTTTTGAAGGAGGGGTGACTGTTCCTTTATTCGCTATTTTTCTTTGTGCACTGACATTTAGAAGTGTTCCTATCAACAGTACCGCGACCCAAATATTTTTCATAATCTTTTTATTTTAATTGATAAAAGTTTTTCTTAACCAATATGACAAGTAAATATATTCAGAATCAATTGTGAAAGAGCGTTATTTTATTGCAGTGGTATTACCTCAGGATATTCGGGCGGAGGTAGGTAACTTTAAAAAAATTATTTCAGAAAAATATCATGCGCATCATGCTTTCAAGTCACCAGCTCATATTACCCTGCACATGCCTTTCAAATGGGAAAGTACAAAAGAAGAGGAGCTTTATCAATCGCTAATTGAAATAACAAAGGGTATGAAATCCTTTGAATTAGCCCTTCAAAATTTTGGTGTTTTTGAGCCTCGTGTGATATTTGTAGATGTCGCGGAAAACAAGTTCCTCAGAGTGTTAAGAGATAAAGTATTAGTAGAGATGGGGAAAAGACAGGTATATAATGGAGAGTATAAAAATTCAGGATTTCAACCCCACATAACCATTGCTTTTAGAGATTTGAAAAAAGCGAATTTTTACGAGGCTTGGGAGACGTTCAAAAACCAAAAATATGAAAGGAAGTTTTCTGTAAGTGGAATTACCTTACTCAAACATCAATCAGGGCATTGGGATGAGATGAGAACTTTCCAGTTTATGGGTACCAATTGATTGTTCCGGTTTCATTTTCTTGATTTAACCTCAGGCTTTTGACTGTTTTATTTTTTCGGACATGAATTAAATTTTCTTGATCACTGAAGACATTGACCAATAAGCTGTTAAATATTGAAATTTCATCAAAGGGGCTTAAGTTTTCATATTCCAGAAAGCACCAGAAGCCATTATCCTCTTTTTGGCTACCTAGATATTCGATAGGTAGTGTCTTTTTATTGGTTGTGAAGCGGAGGTTTTCTAAAAGATATTGTTGCAATAAAACATTTAGTTTGGTGGAATCTAGTTTCATAAGGTCCAAGTCGGGCGCGTTTGTATAGTCAGAAAGTCCCATTTCCAAATCATCTGCAAACAGGCGAACACTGATTTTAAGGTGTTTATCATTAGAATCATAGGTTACATCACAAATGCTAACATGAAAAGGATGAAAAAGACATAATTTCGTAAGAACAATCCAAAGGAACATTAGCAAGAATTAATTTTAACGTAAATATAATGTCAGAATTTAGATTATATCTTGATTTAGGAATCTTCCACATATTAGATTTTTCGGGATATGATCATATGCTATTTGTGGTGGCGATTTCAGCGATTTACTTGCTCAACGATTGGCGAAAAGTGTTGATTTTAATTACTGCCTTTACCATTGGTCATAGCATCACTTTGGCTTTGGCAACAATGGAGCTGATCAAATATGATGTGGAGTTGATAGAATTCTTGATTCCCTTGACTATTTTTATTACAGCTTTAGTTAATTTATTTACTAGAGATCGAAGGCGATTTGAGGCCATTCAAAGAAAAGGATATATTAACTATTTATTTGCAGGATCTTTTGGCACCATACATGGCTTAGGGTTTTCCAGCTATTTAAAAGTTTTACTGGGTGCTGAGCAAAATATTATAAAGCCATTATTTGCATTTAATATTGGACTTGAAATCGGCCAAATGGCCATTATGATCGCCTTTTTAACTTTAAGTACTGTTTTTGTTAATTTTTTAAGGGTGGATTACCGAGATTGGAAAATGATTATTTCTTCCATCATTCTTGGCATTTCTGCAACGCTAATTTTGGGGACTAATTATTTGTTTTAATTGAAAATATGATGAGAAAATGTATTTTATTTTTAGGAGGGTTAATGATGTCTATCCCAACAGTATGGGGTCAGCCATCCGCAAAATGGGGTCAGAAATTTGAGCAATTAGGGCCGACATTACCTACACCAAATACCTATAGAACGGCCTCAGGAGCCCCCGGAAGGGATTATTGGCAGCAGCGTGCTGATTATAAAATCGAATTGACGTTGGACGATGCAAAACAGCAAATTGAAGGAACAGAGGCCATCACTTATTTTAATCAGTCACCTGATCCATTGGATTATTTGTGGTTGCAGCTAGACCAAAATTTTCGTGCTCAAGATTCCGAAACACCTTTCGTGACGGCGAATTTTATGAAAGACTCTTTAAGTTCAAAAGATTTATTTACTATTCAAAACAATTTTGATGGGGGATTTCGGATAGATGAAGTTTTAGATGAAGCTGGCCAACCTTTCGTTTATGTCATTAATAAAACCATGATGCGGCTCAATTTGAAGCAGCCTTTGTTACCGGGACAGAAGATAACGTTTCGGGTTGATTGGCATTACTACATAAATGACCGAATGAGTTTAGGGGGACGTTCGGGCTACGAATATTTTCCAAAAGACGATAATTATTCTTATACTATTGCTCAGTTTTATCCTAGAATGGCGGTTTACGATGACGTGGAGGGGTGGCAAAATAAACAGTTTCTTGGGAGAGGAGAGTTTGCCTTGAGTTTTGGAAATTTTGAGGTTGCCATTACTGTTCCTGAAGATTTTATAGTAGGAGCCACGGGGACATTACAAAACCCTAGAGACGTCCTGACTCCAAAAGAGCAGTTGAGATTTGAAAAAGCAAAGCATTCCTTTGCGGATCCTGTGATTATTGTGACCCAGGATGAAGCCATTCAAAAGGAGCAGCAAAAAAAGCGAGGTCAAGCTACTTGGATTTTTAAGGCAGATAGCGTAAGAGACTTTGCTTTTGCGGCATCCAGAAAATATGTTTGGGATGCCATGGCAGTAGATTTGAATGGTAAAATATCATTGGCAATGTCTTATTATCCCAAGGAAGGGAATCCACTTTGGGAGGCCCATTCGACTCGAGCGGTACGCCAGACACTGATCACATATTCACGCCATACCATTGACTATCCTTATCCCGTAGCGATTTCAGTGCATGCTGCCAGCGTGGGGATGGAATATCCCATGATTTGTTTCAATTTTGGGCGTCCAGAAACCGACGGAAGTTATAGTAATGAGACTAAGTGGAGAATGATTTCCGTCATCATTCATGAGGTGGGGCATAATTTTTTCCCTATGATTATTAACTCAGATGAACGGCAATGGACTTGGATGGACGAAGGACTGGATAGCTTTGTTCAGTCTATTGCGGCCAAAGAATATGATGCTGATTTTCCTGTGGGCAGGGGAGCTCCTGAGAAGATTATTCCTTACATGAGTGGTGAGCAGGGGTTTTTGAGACCGATTATGACTAATTCTGAACAAATTCTTCAATTTGGAAACAATGCTTATGCGAAACCAGCAACGGCGTTGTCTATATTAAGAGAAACGGTCATGGGACCGGAGTTATTTGATTATGCTTTTAAGAAATATGCAGAAAGATGGGCTTTTAAAAGCCCTACCCCTGCGGATTTTTTCAGAACGATGGAAGATGCTTCTGCGATAGATTTAGACTGGTTTTGGAGGGGCTGGTTTTATACTACAGATTATGTAGACATTGGGGTGGAAGAAGTGAAGCATTTTCGTATGCAGACTGAGGATAAATGGTTGGAAAAACGACCGATCTCGGGACAAGATAAAAAGTTGAATACCGAACAAAAAAGATTTGTTGAAGAAGTAAATACTTTTGTCTTTGAAAATACCAAATCGGAGGAATATCGGGAGTTTACAAATAAATTTAATGAGATAGAGATGAAAGAAGGATTTGCCGACAAAAATTTCTATCAAGTTAAATTGGCAAATAAGGGGGGCTTAGTTATGCCTGTTATTATTGAATGGAATTATGCCGATGGGAGTACCGAGTTGGAAAAATTACCTGCTGAAATTTGGCGAAAAAATGAAAAAGAAGTTACTAAAGTATTTATAAAAGAGAAAGAGGTTGTCGGAATAGTCATTGATCCCAATAAAGAAACTGCCGATGTCGATACGGGAAACAATCAGTATCCGAATGTGACCATGGAATCTAAGTTTGACAGATTTAAATCAAGCAAGAATTAAAAACCTCCTTTAAAAAAGCAAATGAGGATACAATTTATTAAGACTCTTTTATGGGTCATCTTCCTTTTTTTTTGGGTTCAGTGTAGCGAAAAAAAAGCCATTCCTGAGTACCTGCCGCCCGCTGATTTAAATTATCCATCGCCCGGGTTTGATGTAGAGGGTTCTGATCCTTTGGCCATTGTCTTGGCAGATAGAGTCATGTCAGCTATGGGAGGCCGAGAGGCTTGGGACAAGACACGATATTTAAAGTGGAATTTTTTTGATAGACACTCTTTGCTCTGGGACAAAGAAGCAGCCAAGGTACGTATAGAGATTCAAAAAAGGGGTCAAGTTATTTTGTTAGATTTGACTAAATTAACAGGGAAGGTCTTTCAGCAGGGGATTGAACTTTCAAATCCGGACAGCGTGGCTTTTTACTTATTGAAAGGCAAAAAAATTTGGATGAATGATTCTTATTGGCTTTTGATGCCCTTTAAGCTCAAGGATACGGGAGTGACGCTTACTTATGTAAAAGAGGAGGTTACACAATCCGGAGAACTTAGCGATGTTCTTAAACTGACTTTCAAAGATGTAGGGGCTACCCCAGATAATGCTTATTGGGTATGGGTCTCTAAAGATCAAGATTTGATTAAACAGTGGGCTTATTTTAAGCATTTTACGGACTCATTACCACAATTTGTATCACCATGGGATGACTATAAGGAGTATGGAGAAATCTTACTAGCCACGGGTCGAGGATGGAGAAATCTTACGGAAGTGGCAGTCCTATCATCAGTACCTCCACATATATTTATTTCTTTGTGATAGATCTAAGTTTAATTTTTGGTCAAAAGAGTAAAAATTCCTAATGAAGCAACGATTTATCATATCGATAGTTCTTTTGCTGGGCCTCATCCATGCGAGGGCACAAGATTCACTGAAGTATATTTTGCACAAACATCATGAAGCCCATCAACAAGAGCTTTGGGAGGGAATTAAAACTCTATCAGCAAAAGGTAATTGGCTGAGTATACATGGGTCTTATCCGGCTACTTTTTACTTTAAAAAGCCAGATAAATATTTGATGATCAATCAAAGATCAAGGTTTATTGAGGCTTGGGATGGTGTTGAGTCATGGACCATCGCTAAATGGACAAAATCATCGGTTGCGGAGTTATCTGCTGAAGAGACTCTGATGAATCGAACGATATTTAGCTTTGGATCACCACTTAAGGGTGTTAAGGGCATAGAAAATAAGGGTGTTGTTTTTTTAGACAAGGCACCTCACCATTGGATAATTGAAGATCGGGGTCCTTTATTAATTGAATATTTTATCTCGGTTAAAACATTTTTGTTAACTAAAACTATTATTACAAAAAAAACAGGAGAGCCTTTTGTTGTTGTCCGTGACGTGTTAAAATATGGAAATTTTCAAGGAGTTTCTTTCCCAACGCATATAAAATTAAGAACCCGGAAGATGGTTGCTGAATATATTTTTAATAAAATTACTTTAGGAGATCCAGTTAAAGATAAAAGGTTTAGCAGACCGGAAAAAAAATAAGAAGGGCGTAAAAATGGGCCTATTTAAATGAAAAGGGAGTTTAATAATCATAAATATGAAAGCAAAAGTTTGGTTGATTACAGGTTGTTCCAAAGGGTTTGGACGTGAATTGGCCAAGTTGGTGGCTGATAAGGGGCACAGAGTGATTGCTACGGTTCGTAAAGAAACGGACGTAAAGGCTCTTGAAGACCTCTCTAAGGGGAAAATTAAAGGATGGGTATTGGACGTTACAGAAGCAGAGGCAGAAAAGAGGACACAAAAATTAATTGAAGAATCATTTGATGGTCAGGTTGACGTATTGGTTAACAATGCAGGTTATGGATCAATTGGTGCAATTGAGGAAATCAATGATGAAGAAATCAAAAGACAATTTTCTGTAAATGTGTTTGGAGCAATCTCAATGATTAAAGCGGTATTGCCATTTATGCGAGCCAGAAAAACGGGACATATTTTGAACATTACTTCTATTGCGGGGCTCAATGGATTTCCAGGGATAGGAATTTATAACGGTTCAAAATTTGCCTTAGAGGGGATTGGAGAAGCCTTGTCTCAAGAAGTCGAGCCACTAGGCATTTATGTCACGAATGTGGAACCGGGACCTTTTAGGACCGACTGGGCTGGAACTTCTGCCACTTATGCCGCCAATATCCTAACGGACTATAAGGAGACCGCGGAAAAAAACGCGAAAGCTATTGAGAAGGGAAGTGGAAATCAAATAGGAGATCCTTTAAAGGCGGTTCAAGCCATGTATATGTTAACTCAATTAGAACATCCTCCTGTACATTTACCTTTAGGAGGACCTGCATATAAAAGAATTAAATTGAAACTGGAAGCCTTCCGTGCAGAAATAGATCAATATGAGTATTTGGGATTACCCACAGATTACCCTCAAGAAGCATAATTGCAAATCAACTGAGACCTTTTATGACATTAATGGCTCGATCAATTTCGCGTTCATTATTATAAATATGAACGGAATGCCGTAACAATTCACTGCCTACAGACCGGGGTTGCAAGCGCTCTTGGGTCCACATGGCTTTTTGTAATTGCGGTCCCGTCCAACCTTTTAAAGAATAGGTAGTTAGTCCTGCGCACATGGTTGGATTGACCGAAGAGTGAATGGTGATTTTATCGAGTGTTTTTAATTGGGAACGCAGATAATCACCTAAGGTCTTGATTCTGTAAATCCATCGGTCTTCACCAATGGCATTAAAAAAATCTATCGAGGCATCAAATCCAGCCATTAAGGCAGGATTACCTGTGCCATTTTGCATGAGTCTAAAGCCGTGATCTTCTTGATTTTCCCAGTTATAGCTGGCGATCGTTGTCCAGACGTCTGCTATCCGATCGGGATTAATGTATAAGATACCATTACCGGGGGGAGCTAGGAGCCATTTGTGTAGGCTAGAGTAATAGGCATCACAGCCAATGTCTTGCACATCTACTTTTATTTGTCCTACACATTGCGCACCATCTAAAACGGTAAATATGCCAAGTTTACGAGCTTTGGCACAAATTTCTTTAACGGGCATAACCGTGCCGTAAACGGAGATAATGTGCGGAATGGCGATTACTTTTGTTTTTCGTGTCACTAATTTGAATACCGCATCGAAGATTTCTTTTGGATCATTGGCAGGAAGTGGCATGATGGCTTG
>NZHT01000114.1 GCA_002691385.1 Flammeovirgaceae bacterium
TATAATTTCTACAAGACATAATATAAAAATTGTGAAAATTAATAAAAATCCAAATATTCCTGTTTCAGCCAATAACTGCAAATAAGTATTATGAGGATGTGAGGTACATGACCATTCGTCATATTCAAACTCTTTTTTTGAACACAACTTTCTAAACATTTTTACCCCTTTTCCAAAAAACTTATTATCAATAAACATTTTATACGCAGACATATAATGGCTATGAGTATCATGGGTAAAAATAACTAATTTGTTATTACTTATGGCATTTTCTAAAGCAGCATCTTTTTCTTCTTGAGTTGTATAATTTTTTCCTCCATAAAAAGCATAAATTGTCTGGTCTAGAAATCTATTTTTAGTTTTTTCATCAAAAGTTATGGCTGTCATGAGTGAAATAATTATTGCAATTAATGTAAATATTTTTAATTTAAACTTTATTAAATCTGTTAATGTTAAAAAAATAATACAAAAAAGTACGATAGAAAAAAAAGCAGCTCTTTCGCCTGATAACAATACAAGCAATATAGAAGATAGGATAAGAAAAGAAATTTTAAAAAAAAAATATTTTTTATTTTCGTTTAATATTAAAAATGACACCATAACCATTGGAAACATCTTAGAAACATAGCTACCTAATATCAATTCAGTTCCAAAAAAACCACTTAATCTATATTCATGAATACGAGTTATGCCTAGAGAATTATATCCAAAGATAAATTGAAAATATCCATCCAAAACAACAATTACAAAAGTAATAATCAAACAATAATAAAATTTATTTAATGATTTTGGATTTAATAAATAAAAACAATAGGCAATTCCAATGCTAAATAATGCAAATCTAAAATAAAATAATGTAACTTTTAACGAAAATATGGGGTCGTATGAAAAAAATGACCTTGTTATAAGAAATAAATTAAAAACTATAAAAATCACAAAATACTTATTTCTAAATATAAAATAATTTTTTTTTATTATAATAGAAGTTGTAATAATTATTGCAATTATACTTACTGCAAAATCTGAAAGAAATGGACCAGTAACTAATAGTGCTGGCACAATGCAAATTAAAAAATATATATAATTATTAAAATATATCATTTTATTTATAATCTAAAATCTGAGTCAGATTTTGGTAAAAAACCATTTATGTCTACAATAATTTTCTTCTTATTTTTTAAATATTCTTTGTAATTTTTTTTAAGCGTATTTTTAAATTTGTCGTGAATAACAGAAAAAATGATAGTGTCGTAACTATTTTTATCTAGACTTTTTAAAGACTTAAAAACCTTTATATCTTTGATCTTATCTTTATTAATTACCTGATCCAAAATATCTACCTTTGCTTTCAATTTATTTAATTTTTCTACTAATTCAATTGATTTACTATTTCTTGTATCAGTAACATTTTCTTTAAAAGAACAACCAACAAATAATATTCTAGATTTAGTAAAAATTATATTTTTTTTTTTATATAACTTAATAATATTTTTTAATATATAATTGCTCATACCATCATTGATTTTTCTTCCTGCTAATATTACATTAGGTTTAAATCCAACACTTTTTGATTTATATGTTAAGTAATATGGATCAACACCAATACAGTGTCCTCCAACCATCCCTGGAAAGTATTTAGAAAAATTCCACTTAGTTCCTGCAGTTGCAAGCACTTCTCTTGTATCTATTTTAAGTAATTTAAATATTTTTGATAATTCATTAATTAGAGCTATATTTATATCTCTCTGTGTATTTTCAATAATTTTAGCAGCCTCTGCTGTTTTAATAGAACTTGATATATAAATTTTTTTGCAAATACTTTTATATAAATTGTTGATTTTTTTTATTGCATATTGATTTGAACCAGAAATGACTTTGGTAATTTTATCAATAGTATGTTCTTTATCACCTGGATTTACTCTCTCTGGACAAAACCCACAATAAAAACCCTTAACATCATTTTTAAATGAGTTTTTATTAATATATTCAAGTTTTGATATTCTTTTAATTATTGGAACACAAATATTTTCAGTAGTTCCTGGAAATACTGTGGACTCTAATATTACTACGCTTTGACTTTTTATATTTTTTGCTACTAAAATTGTAGCTTTTTTTAGAAGTCTTAGATCAGGTTCTTTATTTTTCTTTATTGGAGTTGGTACAGCAATTATAAAAAAGTCAGCATTTTTTAGATAAGAAGAGTCATTAGTAAAGAATATTTTTTTAGCCTTATTAAAATTTTTTTTTTCAACTTCATTAGTATCATCAATATTCTTCTTCAATTGATTAATTTTTTTAGAATTAATATCGTATCCTATTACATTATCTTTTTTTGAAAGAAGAAGTGCTAGTGGCAATCCAACATATCCCATACCTATTACTACAATTTTCATAATTACTTACGTGATTATTTTCAAATATTTATTGATTACTCGTTTCTCATCAAATTTTTGAGTTGCTAAAAATCTACTATTTTTTGACATTTTTTGTTTTCTTTTATATGAAAGATTTAAAAATTTGTTAATTTTATTTTTTAAACTCAGTTCGTTACTTAAACTGAATGTATATCCATTATAATTATTAAAAACTATACCTTTTGCTCCAGAAATATTAGAAGAGATTAAAGGCCGACCCATTGAAGCAGACTCTAATAAAACTTTTGAAGCTCCTTCTCTATATGATGTTGAAACTACACATGTACTTTTTTTGATTATAGGCCTTACATCTTTACTAAATTTAAAATACTTAAAATTATACTTTTTTTTTAAACTTTTTAAAAAACTACTAGTTATACCATTTTTTATATTATCGGCACATTCACCAATTGTATAAAATGAAATGTTTTCACTATTTTTAAAATGATTAGAAGCCTTAATAAATTCCATTATTCCCTTGTTCCATAAAAATCTTCCCACAAAAAGAAAAATAGTTTTTTTTTTTGATAATTTTGAATACTTGAAATAACTGGTATTAACACCTGATCCCATCACTACAAAAGAATTAAAATTTTTAGAAATTCCTTCTTTTAAAAATATTTTTTTATCTTCGTAATTATGAAAAATAACTTTGTTATTATCAGAAATTGCAATTTTATATAAGAAGATAGCAATCTTTTTTAATAATAAACTACCCAAAAAAGCATTGCCCAATCCCGTTATAGTATTAACGACTTTAATATTCTTAAAATTACAAATTATACTTCCAATAATTACTGGCTTAATATTAAAATTTAAAAAAAGATCTGGTTTAAATTTTTTTATTATGGTCAATATTTTTACAAAAACCACAAAATCTTTTAAAAAATTAAATGAGTCATTTTCAAAATTTAAGTTTATAAATTTACATCCAAGTTTTTTAAGATTTTTTAAATTTTTATCTTTTTTAGCAATAATAAAAACTTTATGTTTATCGCTAATCAGTCTTTTTATTAAACTTTTTCTAAAATTATAAACATTCCAAGAAGATTTTGAAAAAATAAAAATTACCATTCTAAAAAAATAGATCTATAAGGTTGCCAAGCAAAGCTGTTATCAGCAAATTCTAACCAAGCAAATAACATCAAGCCAAAATAAAATAAAATTAATAATTTAAATAAAAATTTATATTCTAAATCTATTAGAGAATAAAGTCTTACAAAGATTAAAGCCTCAATAAGTAAAAAAGGTAACAAGACCCTATCCGCAATAACATCTACATAGCTTGACTCTTCTGCTAATTGTTTAAAAACGAGCATTAGAATAATTACAGACACTATTGCTAGTAAAAAGAAAAAATATAAAGGATATAATTTTTTATCTTTATTAAACCTTTTTATAAAAATTAAAAATACCAAACATGGCACAATATGTGCTAAAAATTTTAAATATTTTAAAGGGGAATTTTTTACAATTCTATAATCTAAGCCTATAGCTGAAGACAAATTATCGAAATTGTTAAAATACAAATAATAAAATAAAAATAAAAAACTTGTAGTAAAGATAGTTAACAAAAATAACTTGGAAAATTTAATTTTTTCATAACTTTTAAAAAAAAGTAAAAAAATAAAAATTATACTGGAAATATGAATAAACACTGAAAGAATAAAGAAAATATATTTTTTCATATTCATATTTTCTGACCAGTAGTAAATTGCAAAACATAAAAACCCTATCGATACTGATTGTCGAGTATAACCCATACCTACAACGTAAATCATAGTTGGTATCAACAAAATAAAAATAAATAATCTTTCATTTGAAATTTTTAAAAAATTAAATATTCCAGCCAAAAAAGCTAATGCGCATAAAAAATTGAAAAAGAAATAGTTTAGATTAAGTGCATGTACGAATTGAATAATATAATTTAGTCCTTGTAATCTAGAAAAACCCCCGAAATCATTCACTTTTGCTTCATTAAACAAATTTAAGTAAGCTATATAATCACCACCCACATAATGTCTTCCAGAAATAAACAGCAGCATAAATATAAAAAGAAAAAAAAAATAGCTTCTTTTCGTATCTTCACTTAGTTTAATTTCACTTAGAGAGATAATAGAGAGATAGATGTAAATTGATAAATAGGTAATCAATGTTTATTAATCCAATTTTGCAAAACTAAGATATTCCATAATTGGTGATAATTATAATCATTTTTATCTTTTTTAAAATTTATCCATTTTAAAATTAGATATTCATTATTAAATAAATCATGTTTCCGAAGATTTTTAATATTTAAAACTTCATCACCCCATTTAGATAAATAATTTTTTAGATAAAAACTCATTGGTACAGAAAATCCTTTTTTAATATTTGAAATATGACCCTTTGGTAAATAATAACCTAATAATTTTTTAAGTATAATTTTAGTTTTAAATTTATTTATCAAAAGATGTGATGGTAATTTAAAGACTCGCTCAATTATTTTATGATTAGCAAAAGGTGTTCTATTTTCTATACTATGGCACATTGCTGCTCTATCCATTTTGCACAGTATATCATCTGGAAAATATAATTTGAGATCTAAATACATTAAATCTTTAAATGTATATTTATTTTTATTTAAATATTTTTTGTTATTTATAAAACTTGATGATTTTAAATATTTTGCATCATAGTATCCCTGACTTATAGCAATATCATAATACTCAGAAAAATTTCTAATATTTATAATAGATTTTAATTTTCTTAATTTAGAATTTACATTCCAGATATTAAATATATCTATTTGTAATACTTTATTTAATTGATACAGTGCAGAGATAGATAATTTTGATAACATTTTAAAAAAAAAATTTCTATTCAAAATTTTGTGGTATTGTTTGTAATATAAATACCTATTATAACCTCCTGATATTTCATCCCCTCCATCTCCTGTTAATACTATCTTAATTTTTTTTTTGGCATATCTAGCTAAAAGAAAGCTTGGTATTTGACTACTATCACCAAATGGCTCAGAATAATANTTATGCATNTTTTTAACATAAGATAAAATATCNTTTTTTTTTACTGTATAGGTATTGTGATTTGTTCCCAAATATTGTGCAATTTTTTTAGCGTTATCACTCTCGTCAAAATTTTTTGAAGTTGTTTTTAAAGTATATGTTTCAATTTTTTTTTTACTCACACTTTGTGCTATAGATGTAATTAAAGCTGAGTCTATTCCTCCAGATAAAAAACAGCCAACTTTAAAATTTTTGCTCAGCATATTTTTTATTTTTGATTGAAGCAATTTATTAACATCATCAATTGTATTTTTAGTTTCTTTAACGTTTCTATTATTTTTTGTTTTATTAAATAATTGTTTCTTTAAATCATAATACTTATACTTTGAAATTTTTAAACTTTCATCGACTTCAAGAATTGTTGATGGATCTAATTTAAAAACATTTTTATAAATGGATAAAGGACTTGGAATAAAACCATATTTTACAAAAATTTCTGCTGAAACTTTATTTAATTCAAATTTTAATATTTTATTTTCCTTAAAAGTTAATAAATCTGATGAAAAAAAAAAAGTTTTATTTTGAATTCCATAATACAAAGGCTTTTCACCTATTCTATCTCTAGCAATAGTTAATTTTTTTTCTTTTTTATCCCAAAGACATAAGGCAAACATTCCTTCACACATTCTTAGCATTTTTTTAATACCAAAAATTTCAATACCATTAACTAAAACTTCACTATCAGTAAAATTTTTCCAAACAAATTTTTTATTTTGTTTTTTAAATTTTTTTTCCACTATATTTCTAAGCTCTAAATAATTATATATTTCACCATTATACACCATTACAAATCGTCCTAAAAATGAGTGTGTTGGTTGATTTCCTTCTTTTGATGCATCAACTATGGCTAGCCTCAAACTTGCTAAGCCTAAATTATTTTTCTTTTCTAAATATATGTCATTAGAGTCTGGACCTCTATGATTTATTTTTTTTGACATAGAAGTCATAAATTTTCTACTTACTTTTTTGTAATTATAAATACCGACTATTCCACACATAATTTTTTTAATATTCCTGATTTTTCTATTACTTTGTTCCATTCATAATGAATCAAATCAACATGCTGGAACTTTGCTTTTTTTAAATCTTCAGCACTATGAATATCCTCATCATATACATTTTTAATTTTATATTTTTTTGAAATTTTATTCATAAAATCAGTTTTATTGGAAACTATTTTCATTTTTGACGCAGAATATTCTAAAAATTTTGTACTGTATTGAGCATTATATGGAAATTCATTTGGTATGTAATTGAGACCATAATTACACATCTTGTAATATCTAAACATGTTGATATATTTTTTAGGTCCTAAAAATTTAATTTTAGAAAAATTAGAAAATTTATCCTTATACACTTTAGAAACATATCCTATAACAAGTATTGAAAAACCTAACTGTAAATATTTAAAAAATATTTTATCTAATCCATTTCGGGCTTCTATTGATCCAGTATATAAAAAATCATAGGTAAATTTTTTTAAACGTTTTTGAAAAAAATTTTTTAATATTCCTTGCGATCTAATTATACTTGGAACTTTATCGTTGTAATTCATGTGATCTTTAATTAATTTTGAATTAAAAATTCTCAAATCAGGTTTAAAATTAAAATATTTTTTAATGATATCTTTTGCTTTACAAAATGGGGGGGTTGATAAACTTGAATAGTCATGAATATAAATTTTGTTTCTTAGTTTCTTTTTTAAGAAAAAACCACAAAACATAATAATCACATCACATTTTTTTAATAAAAGTTCTTGATCTGAAATTATAACTTCAATATTGTTTTTAATAAAATAATTTCTGTAGGCTATAATTTCTGGTAAATAAGATTTTTTATTTGATAAAATTCCAACTTTCATTTTAATATAACCTGTTTTTAAAATATCTGACAAAATACAAAGTCATACATATATACTTTCTAATTATACCTACATCATAAATTTTACTGCAATAGTTATAAGCTTTCACATACTTGATAAATTCTCTAAATTTTTTTGGAAATATTGGAAAATCTGTCTTACAAATTGCATCTTTAATTATGAATAACTTTATATTTTTTTGAATTAAAATTTTAGAATGAATTAAATCCTCATAATAGGCTTTACCCTTAAATGGATAATAATCTCTCAAATTTAAGTTATTTTTATGATGCATCATACAGCCACCAGGAACCCACTCAACTTCAATTGACTGATTTTTTAAAAAAAAAAAATCTACTCCAAAATTAGTTCCTGATTTTGATACTTTTCCCATGATTTTATCGTTGCTTGGAAAACCTAAAATTAAATTTTTTATAAATAGAGATACTTTATTATTATTCAATTTGTGAATTGGCAAATCATTATTTATATCGATAAAACATGGGCCTACAGAGGCATTTTTATTATTTTTTAAAAAATTAATCATTGCAGTAATAGATTGATTGTTAATGTGACAGTCAGCATCTAGCTGCATTACATAATCTGTTAATGCTAATTTAAAACCTTCAACTCTCTGATTAACTTGACCTGGCAAATTTGTTTTAACTATTTCAACATTATTGTGCAAATATATGTCATTATTAATTTTTTTAAAATTTTCCTTATAAATAACAACTAAGATTTTTTTGGGTTTAGAACTAGTCGAATTTAAATTTTCTATTACCTTTATTAATGATTCTTCACCTACAGTTGGGATAACAATTGTTAAATTTAAAATATTTTCCATTTAATTTGTAAATTTATTAAGAAAAGTTTCCCATTTATTTAATTTAGGGTCTGAATATAAATAATAATTATTTTGAAAATTTTTATCAAAATTAAAATTTTTTAATGTCTTAGAAAAGGAGTAATTATCATAAAAATATGACATTTTTTTTGGATACAATGGTGAGAGATTGATAGAATCATTGTCCACATAAGTAATATAAGGTATCCGATTAAAAATTGCATAATATACAGCTGTAGTTGAATTTGATGCAATAAATAAATCGATTTTAGGTAAAATACTTTTAATTGAACCTTCATATAAAAATATTTTTTTTGAAGAAAAACGATAATTATCAGGACTAGCAGGATGTTTTTTAATAAAAATTTTTCCTACATTATCAAATTGATCTACATTTTCATTTAAAATTGAAACTAATCTCCTAGAAGAGCTATCAAAAAGATCTAAAGCAACAAATATGTTCATCTTATTATTTCTATTTTTGGTAAATTTATGTTTAAAATTAATCATGCGTAGAGACTCGGTTTGCATAAGATTTTTATAATTATGAAGTTTAGCTATATCAGCACTAGCATAACTATTTACTAAAAAATTCTTCGGTTTTAATTTTTTTTTATAAAAAGATGTGGGATATAAGTCATAATACCTTAAATCCCAATATCTAATTTCATTATGAGGAACTGCAAAAAGATTTTTATGATTATATTTGCTCCAAAAGTAATTAAGCATTTTTTCCCAATTTTGGTTTTCATAAATATATATTCCTAATTTATATTTTATTTTTCTATTCAAAGTATTATCTAAACATCTAAAATATAAAATATTTTTCATACTTCTTATTCCAATCATAAAGTTAAAATAATCTGATTTAAAAATTTCATAAATATTGATGTTTTTATTTTTATAATACTTTTTCATGAAAAAATTTAATTTACTTGTTTTTATATAAAGCTGAAAATATTTTTTGAAAATAAACAATAAATCCTTGGGTGTTATTATGTCTATTATGTAATGATTATTTTTATTATTACTTAAATTATTAGTGTATGAAAGAGCATCATTTAAAAATTTTGTTTCTTTTTGTGGATAAAATAAATGATGCCAATCAATATTTAATGAAAAATTTTTTTTAAGTAAAATTGGAAGGTTTTGCCAGTAACCTGTTTTAAAAAATTTTTTTTTTAATTGTTTAAAATCAATATGAGTAAAAATATCAAAAAAAGTAGTAGATGCACTTGTTTGTTTAGGTAATGAAAAACGTAAATGAAAAATTATTATATAAATAAAATACAAAATAAATTTAATAATATTAGGCACATAATTTAAAAGTTTATAATCTAAATTTTTTTTATTTTTATTTTTAGATAAAAGTAAAATTTTTCTTTTTAAGCAATACTGTTTGATAATATTGGCAAATAAAACATCTGAAGAATAATTAAGAATTTTTATTTTTTTATTTTTTATAAAATTATCAAGAACTAATATTTTTAATAAAAAAATTGTATTTGAGTTCCCGTAAGTAATTAATTCTCTAAATACAGAAAATTCCCAAAAATTAAAATTATCTATCTTAAAGTAATTTTCTATTTTTTGATTTTGAAATTTAGTTTTTCCTATATCTGACAGTTCTTTTAACAATTTCTTTCGAAAATAATTCTTTTTTTTTTCAAGAAGAGAATATATTGAATAAATATTTTTTTTTTTATTTTCGTAATAACTACTAAGCAAGATAATCACTGTTTTATTGGATTTGGATTTATCACTTATAATATCACGATAATTTTCTTCGTTATTTTCTAAGTCATCAAAAATTATGATAGTTTTCATAAAAAAATTTATTTTATTAAATAATTTAAAAATTGATTTAAATAATAACGATGATTAATTTTTTTTACACACTATATTCCACATACTAGTGCGTTTATTTGTTATTTTATCGTGATTGATCACTTCAGTTAGTGAAATTATATTAAATTCTTCAAATAGACTTCTAATTTCTTCTTCCACAAAAAAACTTGCAACAACCCCATTTTTAATTTTCAGTTCTTTTGCAAAAAAATTTTTTCCTTTCTTATCTTTGAATCCATCGTGTTTCTGAGAAAAAAGTGAAGACATAAAAAAGCCACCTGAATTTAATTGAGATAAAATATTTTTAAATATTTTTTTTATATTTTTTTTTGAATTATGGGTTACAGACCCTCTATCTAAAAACAAATCTACGTTTTCAAAAAATGTATGCGAAAAATCAGCTTGTATTAATATTATTTTCTTATTTTTTTTTAATTTTTTTTTTGAGTATTGTATTGCTGATTTAGATCCATCAACCCCAATGATCTTAGAATACCCATAACTTGACAAAAATTCTAAATTATTTCCTGTACCGCATCCAAGTTCTACAGCTACATTTTTTTTATTTTTAGAAATATACTTGCTAACACTTGAAACAACCCAATCAAATGGATAATTATTTATTTGTTTTTTTTTTTTATATACTTTCTCTTCCCACTTAACATCAAAACTCATACTTAAAATTCTATTCGGTAATAAGGTGTTAAAACACCACTATAAATCATTTTATAAAAACTATCTTTTCACTATTCATTATACTGAAATTTTTTGTATTATCGAATAAAATTTTAAATTTAAGTTCATACTTTTAACTATCAAGCAGTTAAATCATTAATTGATTGACAGATGTAGTTTACTTGCCTATTTGTTAAATTATAATGTATCGGCAAACTTAGACACATCTCGTAATAGTTTTTTGCATTTGGTAATTGTTTTAGATCGTATCCTTTTTTACTATAGAATGGATGAATAGGTATTGGAATATAATGTACCTGTGTTTGTATATTATGTAATATAAGATCTCGCATAAATCTGTTTCTACTTTTCTTTATTTTCTTAAAATTTATTTTAACTATGTACAGATGCTTTGAACTTTCTTTTCTTAAATCTTTCTGAAGTATTTCTATATTTTTGTTTTTTTTAAGCTTTAAATCATAAATTTCTGCTATTTCACTTCTTCTTTTTAAGAATAAATCAATTTTTTTCATTTGAGAAATAATTAAACTACTATGAAGATCTGTTTGACGGTAATGATACCCTAATGAATTCATCTCATAATACCATAAATTTTTTTCTTTTTTATCAAAGGCTTCTTTTAAATTTTGAAAATTTGAATAATCCTGGGTAATACCATGAGTACGTAATGCAATTAATTTTTGATAATATTTTTTTGAATTAGTTGTAATCATTCCACCTTCTCCACCAGCAATAATTTTAACTGGATGAAAAGAAAAAACAGTCATATCTGAATAACAGCAGGAACCAATTCTTTTCCCATTTTTGTATTTACCACCCAAGGCATGAGCGGCATCTTCAATTATATTCAATTTATTTTTTTTAGAAAATTTATATATTTCTTTCATATTTGCTGGAGCCCCTGCAAAGTGTACAGGTACAATACATTTTATTTTATTTTTTTTTATAAGGGAATTTTTTAAAACTTTTGGATCCAAACATATAGTGTCAGGGTCTATATCTGAAAAAAAAGGTTTTGAATTACAATAGAATGCAGCATTAGAAGTAGCAACAAATGAAATTGGTGTTGTTAATAAATTTTGTGTTTCATTTATGCCGCATACTTTTGTAGCTAAATGAAGTCCTGCTGTACAGCTTGAAACAGCTACTGCATATTTTGATCCAACATAATTAGCAATAATCTTTTCAGAATCTAATATTTTAGGACCCTGAGTTAACGCACCTTTTTTAACAACGTCTAAAATTGAGTTTTCGTCCTGTTTGTCAGTAAAATGTCTACCATAATTAAAAAAAGTATTAAAAACATTATTTTTTTTTCTTTCTTTATAAAATTTTTTAATCTGATCATTTAAGCTAGAAACTCTAATATTATATTTTTTTTTCAAAAGCTTATTAGAAAGACTTAGTTCCATATGTCTTTTTGCTGTAAGTTTAAATTTTGAAATTAATGTTGGCTTTATTTGCGCACAATCAAGATTAAAAATATTGCTAACTTTTAATAGAAAATCGTATTTTGAAACTCTTTCATTTCCAACAACGTTTATGATACCAGTAGCTTTTTTGTTTATTAATTTTTTTAAAATTTCAAGTAAATTTGTTACATATATAGGTGTAAAATAATAATCCTTAAAAGCAAAAACTAATTTTTTATCTTCTAGGAGGCTTATTGATTTTGTTATAAAATTATTTTTTTTATCCTGAGAGTGTCCAAAAAAGTTTGTTCTAATAATAAGGGCATTTTTATTTTTCTTTATAACCAAATCTTCTGCTTTTGATTTTTGTTTTGCATATTCATTTAAGGGACTTTTTTTATGCTTTTCACTTTTAAATTTAACTTTACCAGAAAAAAGATGATCTGACGAAACTTGAACAAAATAAATACTGTTATTATCACATATTTCAGCTAATTTTTCAGCTAAACTTACATTAATGGCATAACTTATTTTAGGATTTGCAGAACACCAATCAATGTTAGTTTTTGCACATGCATTAACAATTATATCTGGCTTGATCTTATTTATTGAATTTAAAATATCATCATGTTTATTTAAATTTACTTTAATATATTTAAGATTAGGA
>NZHT01000115.1 GCA_002691385.1 Flammeovirgaceae bacterium
TGATTTGCTGCTCTGAGAGTACCTTGCCCATTGTTAGGATCGAGCCACGAGTCGGTTATCACGGTTGACCCGCCATAAGAGCAACGTCGCTACGATACCGACTATTGAGGTCGCCAACATATAGCTGAACGTGATTTGGTAGCCAGGCAACCCTGGGTGACTGTCCAGCCAATAGCCGATCAGTGGGTAAGTAAACCCCTCCGGGAGATAACCGATAAAGCTCGCTACTCCTACCGCTGTGCCCATCGTGCGGACAGGGATTTGGGATTCAGCGAACGTTGCGTAAAAATTCCCACGCAGTGCGAATACACATAGTGCCAGTACGATCATGATGTTCGATACGATCAAGAGATTGTGTGCCTCGGCAGGGACCATAAGAAGTAGCACCATGCAGAGAGCTGAGATCAAGAATGCGGTGCCAATAACGATCGTTGGGCCGCCTAGTTTATCAGCGATCATGCCACTCAGAGGCGCGCTGATTGCTTGAGTACCATAGGTTCTGAGGATGCCCATCAAGACCCCGTAACTCACCACTGCACCCATGACGCCCGTCATGTAAGGCGTAATGTAGCTTTGGCTTGCAAATAGGCCGTAACCACAAAAAATGATGAGGCCGATAATCCAAACTTGGGGTGTTTTGAGCGCGCCTCTGAAATATTTGAGTGCTGACTCGGGCTTTTCGTCATAGGCGGGATCTTCGAAGACGATCCAGATCGACAATCCCGCGGCGATAGTGACTACGGCAGAAATATTAATAACCCACATGAGGCCTTCAGGGCCTTCGCCCATTTTCTGAAATACCAATAGCGTAATCATGCCGATTAGGAATCCCCATACGCCCCGGCCACCCTCTAAAAATCCAAATAACCTTCCTTGCTCAGAGTCTGGGCCGAGATTGCGTGTGGCTTTAATAAAGGGGGCCCAGAACAGAATCAGAGTGCTCACGCCCCAAAAACCGTAGAGAATCAGGCCGCCGACATATGAGGGGAACGTGGAGAAATAAAATCCGCTGAGCCCCGTCGCGATCAGCGAGGTAGCGAGTAGTTTCCGCGGAGAGTAACGATCTGCCAGCCAACCTCCGGGTATGTAGCCCACTGTCGCAGCAACGCCATTCACGGCTTGCATTAGCCCCATCTGGGTGTGGGATACACCGAGCGCTTCCTTCATCGTGTCGTAGTAGGAGTACCTCAGGAAGGGGAAGGTGTACACCATGGCACCGGCGAAGCAGAGCAGGGTGAGCAGAAGCCATTTACTGCGAGGGCGGTCAGGCATGACACGCCGTATCTGATTGCACAGTTTGTTGCGCGAAGAACGACGTACCTTGGGGCACCTCTGGCAGCTCCATTTCATAAGATGTGCAGCGAACACGTCCGGATGGTTCGCCACGCACCAATTCATGGGTGAGACGGCTTGGAAGTGCGTTAGGGCTCAGCTCAATGGCGTCATCTGAGTAATAGGTGGCAAGGTACAGCGTTCTGGATTTTCCCGAAAAATTGCCGGCTGACCCGTGTAGAAGGCTCGAATGCATAAGACAGGCAGAGCCCGCGGCTCCTGTGCAAGTCACGATTTGATCCTGACGTTGCGCAACCACTTCTTCCGCCACGGCACCCGTAAATACTCCATCATGCCAGAGTGAGAAAAGTGGGCCTTTATGCGAGCCGGGCACCACCTGCAAGGGGCCGTTCTCCTCCGTCACTGCGTCCATAAATATGAGACAGGTAATCACGTCGTCGTTACTCATCGGCTGGAACGTGAAGTCTTGATGAAATTTTACTTCAGTGGCCATGCCCGGTCGTTTCGAATTTACCTTACCGTGATGAAAGCGGATCGCAGGCCCAATCAGTTCTGCGCAGATATCTACAGTTCGTGCGTTACGCATCACATGTCTGAATGCCTCGGATATTTCTTCGGGCGATTGGACCCGCCTCAAGCCTGACTGAGTGCCGCTATGGAGAGGGTCTAGGTCGAACCGAGCGCGTCCATCAAGAGTTTCACCGTAGTCGTCCTGATAAGACAAGCTGGCATCAACCCACACTGAAAAATCGCTTCGCAGATTTTCGAGTTCGATCGGAGACAGAGCCTGTTCAACGATAAGGTAACCGTCCCGCCAAAATTGATCTGTTTGGCTAGCAGTGAGCTGGGTAAGTGGGGGGGCCTCTCTCAAGCTCAGTCTCTGTCAGGTAGAGGTGGATGAAACAGGATATTGGTGGCTTGCAACGAGATTGGCAATAGGCAGCTAATAGGGTTCATCAGATGACCCAATTCAATATCTGTTCATGACAGTCAGCTTTGAGTCAGCTTTGAGTCAGATTAAGGCAAGGTTCGAACAGCGATACAGGTGAGAAAACGGGCGCCACAGAGGCGTCGACTATTTTCGGTCGAGCTCTACTACAAAGTTTTCCAGTGCTTTTCGTAAGTCTGCGATTTCTTCTTCTAATCGAGTGACTCTGTTCCGTTCCTGATGATACAACGCCATGGCATTGGCTTGCTGATCAAGAATTTTGCTGTAGGTATCCTGTCGGTAGGTATCCTCCTCGGTCTCCGGCTGTTGCATCAGGCTGATATACCAGCAAATCAGCAGCCCCATCAGCAGCATCGTTCCGTAAATTATTTCAGGCGNCATAAGAAAATTCATGCTTTACCTCAGCNCTCCTTACGAATCNTTGTGTTACANAAATTCGCCGTTAACGTANTACCAANNGCCATCNATTTTTTTAAAGCGACTGNTCTCGTGGAGTCTATGTCCCTTGCCATTCACTTTAAAGCGAGCGACGAACTCAACAACCCCCTCTCGATCATCATCGCTTCCCGCGCGAGTCTCACGGATGCTCAAGCCCAGCCACTGCTGTTGTTCATCAAAGCGGATTCTGCTGGGGCGTGTGTCCGGATGCCATGTGGCGAGAAGATAGTCCTCATTGCGGTAGACAAAGCCGCAGTATCGAGAGCGCATCAGTTGTTCGGCGGTTCGCGCAATCCGTTCGCCACTCAGGTATTGCCCACAGCAGGCTTCATAAGGTTGCGTCAGACCACAGGGGCAGTCCGCCTCTAGCGTGTGCCGTTTCACGATGCTGTTGTAGTCCGCATACGCGCTTATATTACACGCTTCACTGGCCTCCTTTTGGCGGTCGAGTGTTATATTCGCGGGAGCTTGGCGTATTGTATTCAGGAGCAGATTGGGGTGATGAGGGCTGTATGTTGGGGTGCACGATGAGGGCCGCGGTGTGCCGAGAATTTGGCCGTCCCCTGTCCATAGAGGAGCTCGCTATTGCGGCGCCGGAGCGAGGAGAAGTGCGGGTGCGCCTCTCGGCGTGCGCCATTTGCCACAGTGACATCATGTTTGCTGACGGCGCGTGGGGTGGTGATTTGCCCGCAGTGTTCGGGCATGAGGCCTCCGGTATTGTTGAATCAGTTGGCGGGGGAGTGATAGATCTAAGCGTGGGTGATCACGTTGTGGTGACGCTAATTCGCTCTTGTGGGCAGTGCTCGTATTGTACGCGGTCTATTGAAACCCAATGCGAGGGGGCATTCGAGCTTGATATCTCCACGCCATTGTCGGACCGCTTGGGGGAACCTATCGCACAGGGTTTAAATAGCGCTGCATTTGCAGAGTTGGTGGTCGTCGATCAAAGCCAAGTCTGCGTCATCCCCAAAACGATCCCTCTTGATGTGGCATCCATCTTGGCGTGTGGGGTGCTGACAGGTTTTGGGGCTGTTGTGAATACCGCCAGAGTTAGCGCGGGAAGTACTGTGGCGGTGCTCGGTTGTGGCGGTGTCGGTGTGAATAGTATTCAGGCTTCGGTTGTCAGTGGCGCAATCCAGATTATTGCCGTCGATATTCTGGATGAGAAGCTGGAGCTGGCGAGAAAGTTTGGTGCCACTCATGCGGTCAATAGCCAACAGCAAGACGTCGTTGAGAACGTGATGGCGCTGACGAATCAGCGCGGCGTCGACTTTGCGTTTATTACGGTGGGTGTTAAAAGCGCAGCTGAGCAGGCGCTGGCACTGCTCGCCCGCGCCGGTGCTGCGGTTGTTGTGGGAATGCCGGCCTCGGGTGTTTGTGCTGAATACGATCCGGGCGCACTCGCGTCAAAAGGGCAATCGCTACTCGGTTCCAAAATGGGTGCTGGCTCGGTGAGACGGGATATCCCGTATTTGGTGGATCTGTATCAGCGGGGTGTGTTGAAGCTGGATGAATTGATTAGCGGTCGCTATCGACTTGACGATATTAATGACGCTATCGCCTCTGTAAAGCGGGGCGAGGCGCTGCGTAATCTGGTTGTTTTCTGATGGTGATTAAGGAGTTCGAAACCTTTGTGGTTGCCAATCCGCCTCCACGATTTGGCGGTCGTTATTTTATTTTTATCAAGCTGGTAACCGATACTGGCATTGTGGGTTACGGCGAGGTTTATTGCGCGACCTTCAGCGCTGCAACGGTTGAAAGCATGTTGAAAGATACGGCGGAACGATACGCGGTGGGGCATGACCCGTTTCATATTGAAACACTTTGGCGGAGGGTGTACGGCTCGGGCTATAACCTCCGTCCGGATGTTTCGCTGGTCAGTGTATTGTCTGCCCTTGAAATGGCTTGCTGGGATATTGTTGGGAAAGCCTGTGGCAAGCCTGCTTACGAGTTACTGGGTGGGCGGGTCCATGACAGGCTTCGAACCTACACATACCTTTACCCCGAGAGCGGCGACGTATATCCCGAGGTGGATGATCCAGATCATATCTACGTCAACCCCTATCGCGCGGCAGAGCGTGCGCTGGATTACGTGGCCATGGGTTTCAACGCATTAAAATTTGATCCCGCGGGCCCCTATACTGTTTTCGACGGAGGCATGCCAACGGGCCATGAGTTAGAGCGGTCTGCCGCCTTCATGCGTTTGATTCGTGAGGCAGTAGGAAATGGCGTTGATCTGCTGTTTGGAACCCACGGGCAATTCTCGACGGCGGGCGCCATACGACTGGCGCGCCAGATTGAACTGTATGATCCACTCTGGTTCGAGGAGCCAGTGCCGCCGGACAATATCTCGTCAATGGCGAGTGTGGCGCGTGCGACCTCGATCCCTATCGCGACCGGCGAGCGCTTGTGCACCAAGTATGAGTTTGCAAGAGTGTTGGAGGAAGGCGCGGCGGCCATTCTTCAGCTGAATCTAGGACGGGTAGGCGGATTACTGGAGGCGAAGAAAATTGCTTCCATAGCCGAGGTGCATTCCGCACAGATCGCACCGCATCTCTATTGCGGCCCTATTGTCGGCGCAGCCAATATTCAGCTCGCCGCTTGCACACCTAATTTCTTGATCCTCGAAGGTATAGAGACCTGGGGTGGTTTTCATGCAACGCTTCTGGAGACCCGAATACGGTGGGAGGAAGGATACGTGATTCCCTCCGCCGAGCCTGGCTTGGGTGTTTCGCTGAATGAGAATGTTGCGCGAGAAAACCCTTACTCTGGAGAGGCGCTCCACTTGCAAATGGGTGCTCACCCTGTGCGTTAACGCGAGTGAGGGTCGCTACAGACTGATGCGTTTGTAGTTGCGATAGTGAGGAGTCCAGAAAATCCGGTCGATGCGGCTGTGAAGTTCCGCATCGGATATTTTTAAAGCGTGGCCTTGCGCCTGTGCGACTTTTGCCACCGCAAAGGCGATCGACTTGCTGACTTCCGTGATTTGTTGAAGAGGCGGCAGGAGGCTGCCCCCTGCAGAAGCGGCTCTCGGAGAGGCTTCTGCCAGAACTTCACTGCTGGCCAGCAGCATTTCATCCGTCACACGGTTTGCTCCGACAGCCAAAACGCCTAACCCGATACCGGGGAAAATGTAACTGTTGTTGCACTGGGCGATGCGGTGCAGGGTGCCGTTGTGGCTCACTGGTTGAAAGGGGCTCCCAGTGGCAATGATGGCTTTGCCATCTGTCCAGTGAACAATATTTTCCGGAGTCGCTTCTGCACGACTCAAGGGATTGCTCAGCGGAAAAATAATCGGAGCTTCGCTGTTTTGCATCATGCCCTTGATGATTGACTCGGTGAACAGGCCGGGTTGTCCCGATACGCCAATCAGTATGGTGGGGCGTGCGTGGGTCACTACCTCTGCGAGACTTGCCCATTCGCCGCGACAAGCCCAGGGTGCTATATCGGCTTCATTTTGTGCCAAAGAAAGTTGAAAATCCTGTAGGCCACTCATCCCTTTGGTGATCAGGCCGTTGCGATCGACCATAAACACCTGACGACGAGCGGCGTCATCGCTGAGCCCTTCTTCGGTCATCTGTCGAATCAGCATTTCCGCGATACCACATCCCGCCGAACCCGCGCCGACGAAAGCGATGCGGTGTTCACCGAGAGGCGTATTGGAGACGCGGCACGCCGCTAACAGCGTTCCCAGAGTGACCGCGGCGGTGCCCTGAATGTCATCGTTGAAACAACAAAAGCGCTCGCGGTAGCGATTCAGAATCGGCATGGCGTTGGTCTGAGCGAAATCTTCAAACTGGATGATGACTCCTGGCCAGCGCCGTTGTGCCGCATGCATGAACAGATCAATAAACTCGTCGTATTCGTCCTCTCCTACGCGTGGGTGGCGCGCGCCCATGTACATCGGATCGTTGAGCAATGTCTCATTGTTAGTGCCGACATCGAGCATGACTGGCAGCGTATGAGCGGGGCTAATCCCACCGCAGGCGGTGTAAAGTGAGAGCTTTCCTATGGGTATGCCCATACCACCAATACCCTGGTCCCCAAGTCCGAGTATTCGCTCGCCATCTGTTACTACGATCACTTTCACTTTATCTTTAGTCGCGTTGCGTAAAATGCCATCGATTTGTTCGCGCTCCTCCCACGCCAGAAAAAGCCCGCGGGAACTTCGATAGATATCTGAAAATTGTTCACAGGCATCCCCCACGGTCGGGGTGTAGATGACCGGCATCATTTCCTCTAGGTACTGGCTCACGAGGGCATAAAACAGCGTCTCGTTACTGTCCTGAATGCCTCTCAGGTAAATGTGCTTATTGATGGGCTCTTGGTAAGTGGAGTACTGGCGATACGCCCGGTCCAATTGTTCATTAATGGTCTCGAACCGCGGTGGCAGCAGGCCAGTTAAATTAAATTCTATCCGTTCTTCACGGGAAAACGCGCTGCCCTTGTTGAGAAGCGGCGTTTCCAGCAGAGCAGGTCCTGAATGGCGGATATAGAGCGGTTGAGTACTGGTCATGATCACAAGTTCTGATTTTCCCTCTAGTGTACGGCATCTATTAAGGGCGGTGCGCGCCCGTGAGGTAGACTAGAGATGTCACAGTTTGCTCAATATCGAAGATAGCCTTTGCGAGCGCGCAATGATTTCAAACACCCTCATGGCAATCGGCGTTACTGTCTGGTGCTCCCGCTAGCAAGCCGCATCAGTACTGATCTTACTTTGGCTCATATTGGGTAGGATCATTTTGATTAGGCGCGACCGGTGCGCTTGCCATAGGTGATGGCCCATCATCGCTGTCCACTCGATATCAAATACGGTGCTGTTATTTAGAGACGGATGTGGCATAACCTCTTACATGACGGGTCGGTATGCGTGTCACACCCTCGTGATGCCGACGCTAATTCGCTGGGCGATGATGGCTGGCAGGAATGTAGGAATGGACAGGTTTGACCACAACCAGTTGTTAAATGCGGTGGTGAGCTTGGGTTATGCTCAGCGACGCGTGATCGCGGATGCCGCCGAGCTCAGTAAAAGGGATGAGGCCTTTTTTATTACCGCGGGCAAGGCGTTGATCCGGGAGGGAGCGGTGCTCTCAAATGGGCTAGATTCGACGCAGACTTTCACGACAGGGGACTCGATCTATCTTGCCGCGGCCTTGAGCAAGCGCTCCCGGGACTGGCAGTTCACTATTCATGAACCACTAGAGTTGATCGCAATTGATGGTGCAACAATTCGTTCGGCGGTTATGGAGTCGGGGTTTTTGGTGGCAGAAGTGATCAGGAATTCTGTGACCCGGATTTTCGATGTGAAGCAGCGCGAAAATGCTGCCTTTGAGAATCGCTTTCTCAAGCAGTACCAAAGAGTAGCGCCTATTTCCGTCTATTCAGCGGGTGACAGCATTTACAGAATTGGTGAGTCGGCCGAGGGGCTTTATTTTATTGCAAAGGGCACGGTGTATCTCACTACTGCCCGTAACGCGAAGTTTGCCGAGCTGCACGAGACCGATTTTTTTGGGGAGGCGTCTCTGCTCTCATCGGGGCGACGGGGCAAAAATATTTATGCTAAGACCGACTGTTCCGTGTTGCTGCTTGATGCCGCAACTGTCAGGCAAGAGGTTGCGCGGGAATCTCCACTGGTACAATTGATTCTTTTAAATATTCTTAATGTTTTGGAATTAATGAATCAGCTTCGTTTCAGTCATTTGAATATGACTAATTTTGGCAGCTCAGAGTGAGTGGTACTCGATCATTGGTAGCAGTATGAGCGGACGACTGGCTGGCAAGGTGGCGGTTGTTACGGGTGGCGCTTCAGGAATTGGCGAGGGCATCGTTAGGCGTTTTTCTACTGAGGGCGCCAGAGTTTTGTTGGCGGATCTGGACGAGGCTAACGGAACCGCGATTGCTGCTGAGTGCGGCGCCGAATTTGTCACGCTTGATGTGACTTCAGTAGAGAGTTGGCAGGCACTTGAAACAAAGACCAAGGCTGATTTCGGGCGTCTGGACATTATGGTCAACAACGCCGGTATCGTGAGTAACCTTGATATCACCGCCGTCACCCTTGAGGTATGGCAGCGGTTGATCAACGTCAATCTGACCGGAGTGATGTTGGGCTGTCAAACCGCGATCTCGCTGATGCGAGGCCATCCGGCTGGCGAGACGGGATCGATAATCAATATGGCGTCATCTACCTCCTATTTGGCGATTCCCGATGTGGCCTATACGACTTCCAAGGCGGGGGTAGTGGGCCTTACCAAGTCGGTCGCGGTGCACTGCGCCAACGAGGGGTTTAATATTCGCTGCAACTCAATCCATCCGGGAGCGACGCTCACTGCTATTTTGAAAACCGCTATTGAACAAATGCCCGAGGTTGAGGAGGCGTGTAAGCGGATGTCGCCTTTGAATAGAATGGGTACGGTGGAAGAAGTTGCCGCTATGGCGGTATTCCTAGCCTCAGATGAAGCGAGTTTCTGCACCGGCGGCCAGTACGCGGTTGAGGGCGGCACAGTGAGCCAACATCCCCGAATGTAATGACGCGTCAAATAGTTTGACCCGCACCATATCACTACCCACTCCCAGAAGAATCTGGCGCAATCATCCGTTACCAACGCGTCTGCGTTCCCCTAGCGTGAGTATTGAGCGATCCGGCATCAAACTGGTGCGAGTCGGCGCTTGAGTTGGCTCGAGGTTCCTGTTGTACTCAGGCTGGCAGGATTACCGATTACTATGAAAAAGGGGAAAATATGAAAACTTTACTATCTGTAAGAGCGTGGGCCGCGTTGTGGGGGGGCTGTGGTCAGACAGAACAGCCCGCCGAGCCAGCCGCTCCGGCCGAGCCAGCCGCTCCGGCCGCGCCTGCTGAGGTCAGTGCGCCAACCAATGACGTGATCGTGTACTACGTGTGGAACACCGCAGCACCCGATATGACCGATGAACAGCTCGCTGACATCATCGCGCGGTGGAATGCCCGGATCGATGCGGGTGGCTATGACATGGGCGCTAATGTGCTCAAGCCCCAATTCGAGACCGATGACTATGACCTGATCTGGGTGCTGCTATGGCCCTCTAGTGAGGCTCGAGAAGCGGGCTGGGCAGACTGGAACGCCAATCAGGAAGACGACTGGAACGCGGAGCTGGATGGCGCCCTCTCTTATAAGGCAGAGAACGTTTTCAGCTTCAAGCCTGTCGGCGGGTGGGACAGTAATCTGGCCAATGTCCCGGTCGGTGGCACTTTCTTGCCGAACTTCAGTTTCTGCAAGATCAATGAGGGCTTTGACGACACAGCGTTTAGTGCGTTCCGCGGCGAGTACGACGCCTGGTTGGCGGAAGGCAACGAGGCGGATTACGGTTACTACATCATGGAGCCGCAGTTTGAGCAGGATGATGCTGATGTTGTGTGGCTAGACCTATTCGCAGATGAAGCGGCGATGCAGGCCGGTACTGACAGCTGGACAGGTACTGACTTAGAGGCCCAATGGGATGCGATGTTGGCGTGCGAGAACTATGCATTCGTTGCGACGGCTATTCGGCGCTAGAGCCTGAAGGCAAGAAACGGGTTACCGACGACCACGCCAAGGCTCTACGGTATTGGTTTATGGCCAGGATGAGCGCGCTGGTCACCCGGATAAGGTAATCATGATTGCGTTACGAACCCCGCCCTGTGCGGGGTTTTATGTGGGCCGCTTTTTGTGACCGGGAAATTGCCCTCGCCTTGGCTGCGGTGCTGAAACCATTGGTGCAAGTGGTGCATTGGCACGTCAATTAGGCAAATTCGCCGACGTACTCGAAGGGTTCGATCAGCACGGGCATGTCATCGGTGCACTCCCGGCCATAATTTTCCAATAGTCCGTTCCAATAGTTTCTGTGAAGTGGAATCCAGACATCGGGGTCTTGCACGGGTGGGCCATCGAGGCTGGTTTCAGCGTGTCCGATGGCGCCGAAGGTGGTCTCGCGGATTTCGGTGAGGCGCACGATCAGGCGGGGTACACCTTGATAATCACACAGCACGACGGGAGTCCCGGCCTTTGCAAAGGGAAAATCGTTGGCATCGATTACCCAGGGGAGGCTGAATGTCGCCACTTTTTCGCGCGTTTTGATGTACGCAAAGATCTGTTCGGTTGTCTCGGCATCGATGCCGATGGAGCGGACTTGATAATCGCTCCCGAGCCCGGATTTCTGGTCACAAGCTCGTTTCCAGAAGGCATCAATTGCCCCAGGATCGGGCTGTGCGGGGCCGTCTGCTATTAAAATATTTTGACTCACCAGTGCTCTCTGTCGTTTTACTCCAGCCAGTTCAGATCATGCTTTAAATGGTACTCGCTGAATAGTGGATACTGAGAGGATATTGCTGCAGAGGTCGCGCGTCTGTCTAGCAGAGCTCGAAGCCAACTTCCCCCGCTGAGGCACCCCGGCACCATCATGGAGCTGTGTGGTGATGGCTTCTCGGTAACGAACGTTAGGCGCGTCAAAGAGCGGCTGAGGCGTCTGAAAGGCATACACTTGACGGCACACGATCTACTGAGAACATTCGTCGCTGTAGCCAAGCACGCCGGAGTGCCTGACGACGCGATTTCGATGCTGATGAACCATGAGAAAACCCTTGCGGTATTAAATGATAATGATTATCATTTGTATTGCTCAGATCGCTTCCTCTCGTGTGCGGAGACTCTCCTGGTTCGAGCACAACCGAGAATCAAGCCCCTGATCTGAGCATTGGCCGCCAGAGGACCCCTGCGCTCACAGGGCGACGGCCTTCTAGCCCCGTCAGCCAGACTTCAGACCCCTGACTGGCGGGGGACTTTTTCTCTGGATGCAGGTGCCATGGATGAACTCAGCCGCTTTCGCAACACTGTCCTCGCAGTCGCCACCACTGCTATCGCTTTCTGGCTGATAAGCGATTGGGTGCTGCCGCTGAACCTACTTAACCTGTTTAACCTCTATTCGCTGTGGCTCCTCAGCCTGGTGGAGCCCCGTCCTTGGTAGGGTCGCTGCAGCAGGCGCTTTCCTGAATCTGGGAAATGTGCCGTGGGGGGTTTTTTCCCAAGCGAAATGAGAATCGGTAGGCGTCACGTCGAGGTTGGTGAAAAGGTCCCCACCGGTTCAGGGAAACGGCCATTTCTTAAAATTGGGCAGGAATAGAATGCGCCTATTTGAATTAGGGGTAGTGAGAGGGGAAGCGCGACCTGAATTTCAGATGTCAATGCGCTATGTTAGCAGTGAGAGTGTTGACATCGCTGACCCTGAAGGAGTTACCGAGATGAGTTTTTGGACTTGGCACCGAAGACAAACGACGCTGTGGCAGCAGCGCCTTGGGCTAGACGAATACCAGCTTCTGTGGGTGGCATTGTTGAAGGGCGTTTTTTTGGGTGTCTTGCTGACGTTGTGGCTAGCCTAAAATCATTTCCACCAAGGGGCTGTTTCCTGCTCAGGGGGGAGGCCGGGGCCTGAGAGGCCGGCTAACCTAGGGATATCCCGCAGTAGCCCCCGTTGCCTTACCTCCGCCAACCCATTTCTTGCACTGTTGAGGCGCATGACCATCGACTGTTTTGCCTTCGAAGTGGTAACGCCCCCGAGCATTATCATTTTTGCTGTTTTTCATTTACTCCTCTCGCACGCGGTGCATGCCACGTCACTCATTTTTATGACCTTAAATTCCTAATTCCGAGTGAGACATCTCTCTCCACTGCCGCCACTCCCACTTAATTCCATCGCTATCCCGTTAGTCCGTCGAGTTGGGTGCGGCTAGAGAACGACAGGTATGCGGGAGGACCAGCGCCTGTGCTTTATAAAAATGATGCGGCACCATGTCTGCTAGTGAATTCGCGCTGTGCTTTTCGCAGAAACAACATAGAGAGCTAAAATTAAGACAACAATTGAGTCGAACACCACAGACACCCATAACGTTGCGATATAGTCAGTCGCAAACATTAAGATAAGGACCAGAAAACTTATCTTACTTAGTCCAGCTGTAATAACGCACAGCATTCTGGAGTGTTCATCGAAAGCGCCGTAAATAAGTAAAGCGCCCATCATAGAGACCAGAAAACCCCAGCTACGAACTACTAAGTCAGCGAGGGGTTCGGTTAAATTGGCACCGAACATACTGAGCAATGTTGCTTCAGGAGCAAATACAGCGGCTACTGTGGTGCACGTAACCAATCCGGCGAGCAACATAATCCATTTAATATTTTTTACTATTATGACCACGCCGCTCTACCCTGACTGCTACGATGTTTTACGATAGCTACAAGCTTGCCGCTGTTCAATAACTCTGCAAAGTCGGGTGTTAGTGGCGGGGGGGGGGTAAAAGCCCTTCGTTAATACAGATGATCCTACTGCCACACATCAGAAGCTGATGTTTAAAAAAGAAGAAGCTATGTATAGCTGTGCTGACGCTATTGCCTGTGATTGATGCAAGAATGGATTATGGCGTGGCTTATGGGGGAAGCGGAACCCGGTAGCAAGGTTGGATAGAACTATTGTGGGGCTTGCAAAAGGTCCCAAACCCACTTGATCTCAGTCATCAATTTAAGATGGGGCCCGTTTGGGAAAATCCAGCTCGCCGTCCACTAGTCCCCTTAAGGGCGGCATCTACTCTTTTGTTTTTGGGTCAGGAAGCCCGATTTTGGGTCAAAAAAAACGGCTTTAAACCTAGTTTTTATGCGGTTAAGGGCCCGCCCGGCAGGATTCGAACCTGCAACCTACGGCTTAGAAGGCCGTTGCACTATCCGGTTGTGCTACGGGCGGCGGGGGCGAAGTATCCCACTCCAGACGAGTTGGGCCAAGTCGAAGACGTGTTATTAAAAGCCGCTTAGCCTCGAGAGCCTACCGCGCCAGCCAGCAAGGTTCGCACGCTGCGGTCTAGTAGGGCTTCAGGCTCGATCGATCGGTCAAACAGGTTGATGAGTTGGCTCGCCTCGAGTGTGGCAATGCCATGGGTCATGGACCAAATCTGAGTGGCAAGTTGTAGGCTGTTGATGGGCGCATTGCCATGGGTCTCGCAGAACACCTCCACCAAGTTCACCAAAACCATAAAGCCGCCATGGTCTTCTGCGACGTTCTCGCGAATTTCTTCGATATTGCCACGGTCTTCCCACATCAACGAGAAGAACGCGCGTTTTTTTCGCGCATAGCTCAGGTAGGTGTGCCCCATAGCCAAAATGCCCTCTATCGAGCCAGTGGAGTGTTGCGAGGCGGTTTTGGCGGCCTCGGCGCCTAGTCCAAGAATGGCCAGCTGCCTGACAGCCCGCAAAAGTTCTTCTTTGTCGGCAAAGTGCCGATAGGGCGCCGCGGCGCTGACGCCGGC
>NZHT01000116.1 GCA_002691385.1 Flammeovirgaceae bacterium
TTCCGATCTGGATATCATCATTGTAGAAAGCGGAGGTGATAATCTTGCAGCCACTTTTAGTCCGGAACTTTCCGACTTGACTATATACGTGATCGATGTCGCTGCCGGAGACAAAATTCCCAGAAAGGGCGGACCAGGGATCACCAAGTCTGACCTTTTGATAATCAATAAAATCGACTTGGCGGAGCATGTCGAGGCTGATCTTGATGTGATGGAACGGGACGCCCGGGCGCAGCGGGTTGATCGCCCGTTTGTTTTCACGAATATGAAAGAAGGCCTTGGTGTCGATAAAATTGTGGACTTTATCGGAGACGAGGGAATGGTTGACGTTATCCGTGCGCGCTGACTTAAATGGTCCTAAGAAGGTCCTGTGAAGAATCATTCTTTGTCCGCTGCGAGGATTATTTGATGGGGGTACATCACGGGCTTGCTCCTTAGCGATCGCTGAACAAGCAATAGCGGTGCGAGAGTACTTCTGAATGATGAGAAAGGGTGTTTATTCTTACTAACCGCCGCTAGAGCCACGGTTTTAGTAGACCGCTCGAAAGATCACCTACTGAGAATAGACCGAAGGTACCCAGACATCCGAAAAAATTGCCTAACCACGGAGTCGCAACCAAGCATAAAGGGCCAAGCTGCAGGACAACATGCCGCCGATGACCCAGTAAAACCCACTCGGGGACTCGACCCCCGGCAGACCACCCACATTCATACCAAAAATACCGGTTAAAAAAGTTGCAGGTAAAAAGAGTCCTGCTAATAAGCCAAGTGCATTTAAGCGCTTATTCTGATCTTCTTGGAGACGCTGATTGATGCTTTCTTGAACCACCATAACCCGCTCTCTGATCAAGTCTAGATCTTCAACATAACGAGCAAACCGATCCGCCTCAATGCTCACTCGATCGATCTCGTCAGCATTGAGCCAGGGTAGCTTGCGACGAGCGAGCTCGTGCAAGGCATCTCGTTGGGGACTGACGAATCGACGAACCGATGCGATGCGCCGCCTGAGTTCTGCAACCTCGGTAAGATCAAGGGATTGAACCGCCTCCAGAAGCGTTTCCTCAAGCGCATCGGTTGCGATCGTCAAAGTCTCTAGGTAAGCAGACACTCGATCTGCCAGTGCGACTAAAATTTTGGTTAAGACCCGCTGGGGGCGACACGCCGAAGACTCGCTCAGCAAATCTCTGCGAACCTGTTGAACTGATGCTAAAACCTGAAGTCTGACGGTGACAATCATGTCATTGCCCATCCAAAGGCGCAGGGACACCATATCCACCGGGTCACGGTCCGCATTCAAGTTGATGCCTCGCAATGTCAGCAGAAGGCCCGACTCCAATACCGTCATCATTGGCCGTGTTTCATCAGCCATAAGTCTTTCGACAACCCTGGACTCTAAACCCATCGCCTCCAAGGCTGCTGTTGATCCAGTTTGACTGCCATCGAAGTGACACCAAATCGGGCGCCGTTCAAGCACCGCCGCTGGATCGAGCTCGCCCCCTGAGCCATCCAGCGCTAATCCGAAAACCAGGTTTTGCTCCAAGTCTGATGCCACTGAAAAATTCCTTATTTTGATGTCATAAAAGCTAGCATTTTATGTGCAACGACCCTACTGTGCGCGCGATTTTGGAGCGCCGCTGTGTCACGAATATTATCTGCTATTTTTCCTCTCTTGGTGAGCCCGGCAATCCTCCTAATGGNTTACACACNCCAACTCAGTTTGGGCCCACNCTTTGGTCTTAAGCTCGGGTTTTCTGAACTTCAGATTGGCTACCAAGGCTCTGCTTATTTTCTGAGTTTTATCATCGGCTGCCAGGGTATCAGCTGCCGATCTTAGTGAGATGNCCGCAAAATCANCAAATTTTTAACANTAGCTTTATCGGCACTTAATTTATTTCCTNCAAGCTCGGTTTCACTAAATAAAGCTTTCCCCATTTGTCTTTGTTTAGTACACATCGCAGACAAGGATGTGTCGATGTGTAAACGGGACCTTTAGCCCCCCCCTTAACTAAAGGTCCCGTTTTTTTTTAAAAGAGAATGGTTTTCAATTTTCNGCCTCTGATTTAAACCCTAGCAACAATAAATTTAATAAGAGCNCTACTATCAACCTGCAACCTGGCATCGTCCGAGAGATTAAGAACTACCCAGTATGACGCTTGACGATATGGGTACATCAGTCCTTTGCATTTCTGAGAGTCGGTCAAAGTCTTAATATCTGCAGGGCGCAATAATATCGGAAGCTTTACCTATACAAGCGAAGATTCGTGACGCCTATCACGACCTCGGTGCCTCAGCCTCAAATCTCAGCAGCCGCGCTAAACGCCAACAGGTACTGGCTGGATTGAAGCTGATCGAGCGTATGGGTAAGGGGGTTGGTGTGGTAGGTCGTGGAGAAGTTAGGAAATTGATCACTCGCGGGTGCTACGGTATCTCCTATCGCATGGAACCTGATCTATCTGTCTCCGACGGTTTTGGATATTAATTGAGCACGCCCAAGAGAAAAGTTAGCATAGATAATTATGACTTCCCGACATATTGAAATTCCAGATGATCTGCTCGCGGCCATTGACTACTGTTACGAGCAAGGTTGGACCGATGGTTTGCCAGTCGTACCACCGGAGCTCTCTCGCGTAGAGGCTATGTGTGCTATGGAGGGGCGTCCGATCGAAACCGTATTGGCCACTCACCCGGCCACCGGACTTAAGTTAACGGTGCAAGCGCTTGGCGTAAACGCAGTGATGGCGGGGTGTTTGCCGGAATATTTCCCTATTATTGTCGCTGCGTTTGAAGCCATGAATAAAGAGCGCTTTAACTTCCATGGTTCAACAGCCAGCACAGGTGGGTCAGCTCCCTTGCTCATTGTTAGCGGTCCTTTGGTTGATGAAATAGGTATGAACGCTGGAGTGAATTTGTTTGGTCCTGGCAATCGAGCGAACGCCACCATTGGAAGGGCTGTTCGATTGACTTTGTTGAATGTGTTCAAGATGACGCCTGGAATATCGGATAAATCCACGCAAGGCAATCCAGGTAAATACAGCTTTTGTATTGCCGAGAGAGCAGATTGTAATCCCTGGCCTTCGCTTGCGTTGGAGCAAGGTTATCCGGAGGAAGTCAGTTCGGTCACTGTATTCGCCGGGGCTGGCTTTTGTAATGTGGAAAATCATGGCGGTAATACACCTGAGGCTGTGCTGAGTTCTATGGCTGATGCTATGGCAAATTATGGCTGTATTAGCCTTGGTCAAAGTGTCGTGGTGCTCTCTCCTGAGCACGTTCGTATTGTCGCGCGGGACGGTTGGCTAAAATCAGATGTGCAGACCTATTTGTTTGACCATGCAAAACGCTCCGTCGCAGGGATGAAAAACGTGGGAAAATTTGTTCAGGGCGAATATACGAAGCAGGGCATGACAGATGTCCATCGCGGATTGAAGCCNTCAGATATTTTGGTTACCGTNGGTGGTGGTGATGCAGGTGGCCATTCAGCATTTATTCCTTCTTGGAGTCGTTCTCGCGGTTCCATCATGCAGCATCAATCGATAGGAGTTTGTATTGACTGTTAATTTTGAGGAGAAACTACAATGATCATTGTCGATCCTACTGTGACAAACACCGATCAAAATAATTGCCGAGCGCCCGCCATCAATACACTTAAGGGCAAGACGATTGGTGTACTTTCAAATCGCAAACTTAATGCTGATCTGTTGTTACAGGAAACAGCGCGATATCTGGTTAGTCGTCATGGGGGTAAGGTCCTGCCNATGGTCCATAAGTTGAATCCCAGTGCGCCGTCCCCTGGCAATACGCTGACGGATTTGTCCCCTCAATGCGATTATCTTTTGACGGCAATAGGTGACTGAGGNAGCTGCTCAACGTGCAGTTTGCATGACGGCATCACTTTCGAACAAACAGGTAAGCGTGCAGTGGTTNTATGCACTGAGCCTTTCATTGTCACCGCAAAAAATATTGCAAGAGTCATGGGACTGCCTGACTATCCCTTTGTGGTGCTTGATCACCCGATTGGCAGTAGTACCTCAAGTGAAATTCAGCAGAAGGCTGAGCAAGCGGCGGATCAAGCTGAACGGATATTGCTAAGAGATTGATCGTGGCGTCTGGATCAACAGAGAACAATGAATAGACGCAGATTCTTAAAGCGTAGTGTTGCCATATCGACAGTAGCAGCAATTGCCGCGACGGGTGGCTGTATGAGAGAACCTCGAAAATTGACTCCTATAATCAAAACTAGCGCCGGCGACTTACAAGGCGAAGTCCTTGGCAGCGTTCACAGGTTCTTAGGAATCCCTTATGCAGACCCTCCCTTCGGTCAACTAAGGTGGAAACCTCCAGTGCATAGAACGCCCTGGAAAGGTGTGTTAAATGCGATGGAATTTGGGGCTGTATGTCCTCAAACCGGCGGGATTCGCGCCGGTCTGCCGGATGAAGGAGAGGATTGTCTCAACCTGAATGTTTGGACGTCGGATCTGTCAAATACCGCTAACTTGCCCGTGATGGTCTGGTTACATGGCGGCGGTCAGATGTCAGGGTCTGGGGCCAGCAGACTCTACGATGGCACTCACTTTGCCAATGATGGCGTTGTGCTTGTCACTTGTAATCGGCGTCTTGGTGCGGAGGGCTATTTATACCTTGAGGAAGTTTTTGGCGAAGGAATCGGGCCTGGGAATCTCGGTATCCAAGACGTGATATGTGTTCTTGAATGGGTGGCGGAAAATATCAACCAATTTGGAGGCAATCCCGATAATGTCACTTTGTTTGGTGAGTCTGGCGGCGGGGCGGCGACCCAGGCGGTTATTGCGACGCCAGGTTCAGAGGGCCTCGTTCGACGGGCCATCATACAAAGTGGCGGGCACGCTGCTCAACGAGTTGAAACTGCGAGTGAAATCGCACAACAGACACTCAAACACTTGTCTATCAGGTCTGGAGACCTGAATGCGTTGCGTCAGACAAACTGGGCTCAGTTTGTGGGTGCTTACGAAATGTTGCAACAACTTGAAAATGTTGGTCAGCCTCAGGTGTATTTGCCGGTGCTGAACCATCACATGCCGATACATCCTGTTGATGCTCCCTTTAAAGGCAAAGGGCTAGATGTTGATTATTTGATTGGAACTTGCCGCGATGAAGCGAATTTCTTTTCCGTGCTACTTCCAGAAATGGAAGGCAGTGTTTTTCATCAGCGTGCAACAAAGGTAATCGAGTCAGCGGGTTTGAGCTGGCAACAGGTGAATGAACTTTATGCGCGAGGTCGTCCGCGATCGAAACCTGGTGAGATTTTTAACGCGATTCTTGGTGACATGTGGTTTCGAATGCCGGCGATTCGTATTGCCGAAGGTCATGCGCGACATGCTTCAGCGAGTACTTACATGTATTTGTTTGAATGGGAGTCGCCCCTGATTGGTGCTGCGCATGCGATGGATTTGATGGTATTCGGTAATGGCCTGCCAATCCCAGGTATGACTGCACTTCCTGGATATGAGGAAACCGCTAAATTGATGCGAAGAGCATGGATTGGCTTTGCGACTTCCGGCAAGCCGTCAACACCTGAGTTGGAGTGGGCATCATACGGTGTGCAGCGTTCAACGATGAGCCTTAACGAGCAGCCTAAGTTGCTTGTTGACCCTTACGGGGGCGAGATTGGCCTATTTGAGAAAATTATTCAGCAGACATGGGATACCCTCGGGCTATAGTTGACGCTGACCGTAGGATTGTCGATGGTGAGTTAAGTGTTCCTCACCTCAATATGTCTAAGCTGCTCGCTGACGACTACGATTCGCTCGATACCGGGTCTGATGATTTTTTCGCCTCGAGTGTCGGTTCCTCTCAATGTGAAGTCGAGTTCGATAATTTGCGGAGTGGTTTCCTGAATTGAATGAATCTCCCAATGTAATTCAGGATAGTGATCAAAAAAGTTTTGCATCATATCCCGGATGTCTGAGATGCCAAAATACAAGCCTGTGTTGTCCGAGCTATAAGTTGCATCGAGAGCAAATAATTTAAATACTTTTTCCAGATCCCGATTGTTAGATAAATCGAAGTAGTGCTGGACGGTAGCGAGGGGACTCATGATGTTATCCTTCCTTATATTTTGCTCAGTACTTGGCAACGTTTCATCAAACGACGGGCATGCTGGTCAAAGTTATCCCGGCGGTGCAGTACGCGGCGATTGTCCCATATGATCAAATCGTAGGGCTGCCATCGCTGTTTCCAGACGTTGGCTGGCAGCGCCGCGTAAGACCAAATTTCATCCAACAAAGCTTCGCTGGCGTCAAGTTCTAGGCCGGGTATATACGCCCACTCTCGTCGACCAAGATACAGTGTTGGTTCTCCTGTTTCAGCGTGTGTGTTGACAATGGGATGTATCGCACCCGGCGCTTCTCTAGGGTCATCAAAGGGTTCGAAACCTGGACGCAGTTTGCCCACGCTAGTGTGAGATGCATCGTGTTTGATGCCAAGCGCTGCAATTCGTTTGACCAACGCTTCAGGCATAGCTGCAAGTGCTGCGCGCTGGTCAGCAAAGTAAGTATCGCCACCTTCAGCCGGAATTTCGATGCCAAGCAAAACACTTGCCGGAGGGGGCGTCTCAACATAGGTCATATCTGAATGCCAACTGGCTTCGGCGTTCCCTAGCCCGCCAATAGGTTTGCCGTTTTCGATGATGTTTGAAAGCTGAGTCACATAGCGATTTTTTATTTTTGCTCTAGCTGATTCCGGTAGTCGTCCCATGGGTATTTCTTCTAGCGGCCCGAATCTGGCGCTGAAGCTTTGTAGTGCGTCTTCATCCAGTTGCTGGTGCCTAATCCTCACTACGCCATAGGTTAACCATGCTTGGTATATCTTGTTGAAGTCATCTTCAGTAAGCGACTTGATGTCAACGCCTGATATCTCCGCGACAAAGCTGTGATTGATCGGGTGGATTATCATATCCGCCATGGGTTGTTACTCACTTCCGTTTCCTGTTTCAAGCTAGAAGATATCTTCAATTGTGTCTGCGTGACTGTCGGTTGATCAGACGCAGTTCGCTCGTTAAATATTGCCTGCAGGTCGCCTGAGCTCCGGCGCTAATCCTTCACCCATCATGTTGATGAAGTTTTCAGCGTAGAAGCCATCAACTGCTGACGGGGAAAGCTCACCCAGCGTTTCGCCAAATCGCTTAAGCGGATTTCGCCCGCCTTCTACATGCGGATAGTCTGTCGAGAACAGGCACATCTCTTCATGGGAGTTGCGTATGATCCAGCCTGTATCTTCATGAGGGTATGGCGTCACGCGCAGCTGTCTTCGGGCTATTTCAGAGGGTTTGGCTGATAGTTTTTGCAGTCGTTCCTCGTTCTTAACAAATGCGTGCGCTGCTGAATCCATGTTACGCAGCCACCCGGGTAACCACGATGCGCCCAGTTCGATGGCGCCCCACTTCAGATTGGGAAACTTGTCAAAAATGCCGTCGATAATAAACGTTGCCAGCGTCTGCTGTACCGAGGTTGAAATAGGTATATAGCTAATAGAGGTAAAGTTCGCATCGCCACCGTGAAAATCCGGCACCGCGGGTAAGCCATTCTTTTTATAGGTCGGGTTAAGCTTATCTTCGCCGCCGACATGGAAGAGTATCGGTAATCCAGCTTCCTCGGCCATGGCCCAAACAGGGAAGAGGCCGGTGTGAGTGGGTGAGTGATCTTGTGGGCACCAAGAGGGTATCATTAAAGCCTTGGCGCCCATCGCTATGGCAGCTTTTGTGGCGGCGATGGCGCGGTCAAAGTCCTCAAGCGGGATGTAAGCGGTAGCAAGCAGTCGCTTATCGACCGAGCAGAAATCAGTCATCATGCGATTGTGTGCGGTTGCTGTGCCGTAACACAGGTCTGGGTCACCTGCCTGGTCGAAGCCAAAATTACCCAAACAAAAGGTGGTAAAAACCAACTGGCTCGCAGCACCGATGTGATCAATGGCCGCGGGGCGGTCTTCCTTCAGGAATGCACCCTGAGCATCATAGTTCTTACGCAACATAATGTTTTTGCCGGCATCTGCACGGAATCCCTCATCCGCTTGGCGCTTTTGCGCATCTTCGATAGCCAATCGATTCCCTACTCGCACCCCCAGATTCGGATGATCGAGAAATCGCCTGAGTAGGTCTTTCTCAAAATAGGGATTAAGACAATCGGACAT
>NZHT01000117.1 GCA_002691385.1 Flammeovirgaceae bacterium
CACTAGAGCTCACGGATCTTAATATTCCTAAACCAAACTGGATAACCATGATCTTGCAATCCAATATAGCCTTCTCGTGAAACACCTTCTACAAACCCCTTAAAATCTTTAAATTTACTGTTTTGAACTAATGCATCCCATTCTGGTGTCCAGTGTGAATAAGACAGCACTTGAATTCCATTCATACTTACCTGAACATTCCCTTGATTTACTTTTATGGAACAAGTATTCCATTGACCTACAGGATTAACTGTTTCGGGGTCTGCAGGAAGCATATCGTACAAAGAACCCGCTAAATGACTACTAACTTTATTATCGTGAGCATCTTTATTATCCAATACTTGAATTTCAGGAGCAGCATGGTAGATGGCATTTCCGGGTGTTTCACGAACATAATAAAAGATTCCAGAATTAGCGGATTTACTTGCTTTCCAATCAATCATTAATTCAAAATCCTTATACTTCTTTTTAAAAAATAAAATATCTCCCCCTGCACCTTCACCAGGTGCTTTACCTGATCCTAAAAATACCTTCATCGACTCATCCTCAATCTCCCAATTGGCCGGCATTTCAGTACCGTTACATTGGCGCCAACCCTTAAAATCTTTCCCATTAAATAGTAAGATCCAACCCTGTTTTTCCTCGGTGACAGAAAGAGTATTGTTCCTCTGACCACATGTGGATAGGGTCATTATGAGTAAGCCAAGTGTCACCAATTTTTTCATCATTCTATTTTATTAATTTTCCATTCTATCTGTGGAATCCATAGTCATTCCCTACTTGCTAAACCATGAAGTTTGAAATTGCACAAAAAATATCAGAAGGCCTAGAATTTATCATTTTTTATTGCACCATGATTCAATCATTTTAAACTGGCGATCCATGATCGAATTAAAGCAACTCCTTCCTTATGAACCATTTTTCGCCCCAATTCTGGCATCATTACCGCAGGCTCCGTTGAATTCATTCGATATAGCATAATGGATCCATCGGGATCTCCAGGGACAATATCATAAGCCAATTGACCAGACCCATTCCCAGCGGCCACCGGTGTTTTCATAATACCCAATTCAAGCCTATCATGGTTAGATGACATTAAATAGAGTCCAGAGTTTTTGGCAGAACCCTCCCTTCGGTGGCAGTGAGCACAGTTCATCTCCAAATAAGCTCTCGCCCTTTCATCTATGCTTCCAGATGCAGGATCATTCCATACCGAAATCTTTGGGAAAATTTCCTTTTCCGAAATAGACAATAGACCTAGGCGACTTAATCTCCTTAACTGATTTATTAACCTGCCACCATCATCTAAATAGTTTCTATTCATTTGCCCTGCTGTGGGACCAATAGGCTGTAAAGTTCCATTCATTTGATGGCAATCTTTACATTGACCCATATTAGGAATTTGATAGTTGATCGATTGCTTACCTAATAAAGAAACTACTCGTGATCCACCTGTAATTTCCAGCACTGCTTCAGTCTGCTCCTTATTCCAAATATAGGGTAACCCTTGCCACTCATCGGCTTTTTTGATCAGTAATCTCGTCTCAATGATTCCTCCCTTTTGATCAGTTAGCTGCGCATCTTTGTAATAAAAATTTTTAATCAAGATCGTACCTACTGGAAAATCAAATACTTGAGTAGGGTGATATTCAATAATACTACCTTCTGGAAGATAAATAAATCTCTTCTTTTGGGCATAATCACTAAATAAAGGAGTATTTAATTCATAAGGATATACATTTTTAGCCGGTACTAAGTCAGCCAAGATTCCTGTAAAAAATCCATATGCCGACAAGTTTTTATGACCTAAATCTTCGTTATTTACGGCCAAGCCTACCTCTTCCTCTTCAAATAAGATATTGGAAGCGCTTTGATTAGGTTGACACCCAGATATCATTAAAACGATCAGCAAAAAAAGCAATATTCCTCTCACACTATATTTCACAATTAAAAGACTCGGGATCGGTCACTAAGTCCTCAAAATCATTATCAGCATCTAGTATGGCTGTTTTTACTCCCACTTCTTTAATACAAATTTTATAATCTGGATTGAGTGATCCATTGGATAAAAGATAATTCTCCGACTCCATACCATCCCAGATGATCTGCGGTCGATCAAATCCAAACTTCCAAAAAAACAATCTGCCAAAATCATTACTCAAATTGGGGAACAATGAAACATCTCCGTACGTATTATCATGTATATAAATAGCGCCTGGATAAGGATTATAATAAGGATCGGGAAGCTCATCATCATACGTTTGTGCACTGGATGCTGAATTATTACTCTTTTGAGATTTTTGATCGTTAATAGCCTCAATCAATGCATAACTTACCGCAGCCACTTCAATCGTGTTATTGTTTTCTAGTTTATTCTTATAAATCTCAACCTCACGAGTGGCCAAAACCATGATACCTGTCCCAGAAGGGACCGCACCTACAATATTGCCAGGCGGTGCAAAATTCATTAGATTATTATCATATACTTCATTGTTGTATACTTTTATTTTTCGACCATAGCGGGTAAGACCGGGTAGATCAAAAACTAAAATTCCACCTGTGTTGTTGTATGCTTGATTATTATAAATGGCAACATTTTCAGAATTTTCACTCTCGATACCCGCCACATTCCAATACACCTTATTATTCCGAATGATTACATCTTTCGACTGCCCGACATAAATACCCGCATCACTGGCACCTAATACCTCACATTCTTCTATTAACACATTTGTACATAAAACAGGATATATGGCATATGCTCCATTTTCTTCATTGACTTGTCCTGTCCAAGCTGACTTTACCCTCCTAAATATAACTCCTTTGGTGTCCGTGACCTTTATATTGTCGCCAGCAGCATCTTCGATAGTGAAATCCTGAAGAACAATATTTTCAGAATTGGTAATTTTTAATCCTTCCGCTCCATTTTCCTGAATTTTAAATGATAAAACAGTCTTATCAATCCCTCTTCCACGCAAGATGATATGCTTTTTATTATCGAGAATTAGGCTGTTTTTAAAGATAAAATGCCCTTCTTCCAATTGTATGACCGAACTGTCTTTAGCCAATATAAATTTTGATAATAACGCTTTTTCAATACTTTTATAATTCCTATCAGGGTCATGACTTGGGACGCCATCACATCCCAACATGATACCCAAAATCACCATCAAAAAATCGTATCTGATCAATGAGTTAAGAACTTTTAAGTATTTTTCAATTTTCACCAAAACTAAATATAATGATAATTAGAACATCCTCGGAAAAGAATTCCTAAAAATACGAGCATCATCTGCAAAATATTACCTTTTTAAAAGATTATCATAAACTCTCTCCATCGGAAAACGCTCAATTTGACAGAAAAATGAATTATCATAATCATAAAAAATACCATAATAAGTGAGTAGAAAATTTTACCCCTGTCTTAACAACCTTTAGAAACTGACACCATTATCACAAAAAATAAGGCTTAATAAAGCACTATTGACTAAATTATTTTAAGAGCTCCATATTTTTGATAAATTAAACAAGCAAGGACAATATATTTGATATTATTTCAATATTATTGAATATGAAACGAACAGTCATGTTTAGCTCTTGGCTAATAATATTCTCCATAGCCATACAAAATTGTCAACAGCAGACTAGAAAGAAAACTTCAAATACAGATTCATTAACAAGAATGAAACTCATTCCAGGAGGCACTTTTACCATGGGAGGTCGATCCGATCAGGCCTATCCAGATGAATTTCCCCAACACAAAGTTTCGATTGATCCTTTTTATATGGATAGATATGAGGTTACCAATGCTGAATTTGATCAATTCATAAAAGCAACAGGATATCTTACCATTGCAGAAAAAGATATTGATTGGGAAGAAATCAAAACGCAACTGCCTAAAGGGACTCCCAAGCCTCCAGATACTGTCTTGAAGGCAGGCTCTTTAGTTTTTAAAGAAACCAACGGTCCAGTTGACCTCATGGATTACTCACAATGGTGGAGTTGGACAATTGGTGCCCATTGGAGACAACCTGAGGGTCCAGGGAGCTCTATTGAAGGTCGAATGGATCATCCCGTAGTCCATATTGCCTACGATGATGCACATGCATATGCTATGTGGACTGGGAAGAGACTGCCCACCGAAGCTGAATGGGAATGGGCGGCCTCAGGTGGAACAATGGGGAAATATCCATGGGGAAATGATCCTATAGAAAATGCCGTAGACAAAGCCAACTTTTGGCAAGGTATTTTCCCATATAAAAATCTTGTTCAAGATGGCCATAGCGGAACAGCACCTGTCGGATCTTTTCCATCCAATGGTTACGGATTGTTTGACATGGCTGGGAATGTCTGGGAATGGTGTCAAGATAAATATGATATCACTAGCTATGCTATTGATAAAAGTAAAGGCGTCGTAAATAATCCGAATGGCTCTCCCCAATATAACGATCCCAGAGAGCCGTTCTCTCCTAAGCACATTATCCGTGGAGGCTCGTTTCTTTGTAATGAAAGCTACTGCAGTGGTTATCGCGTCACAAGACGGATGAGTACCAGCAAAGATTCAGGATCCAACCACACAGGATTTCGTTGTGCGAGGGACTACTAGTGTTTGTGATTTCTTAAAACCCGATATCGCTCTATATTTGATCCTTGATTTTGCTTTGACAAATAGGACTCTTGTTTATCCCCAAAAAAATATGAATTCCTATATAATGAGGCAAAAATTATGTCCGATAATTTTAATGTCCACATCATGAAAAAAGGTTAATATAAATTCAAATAAATGTGTAAAAAATATAATCTATTGTTTTTTTACACTTCCATTAAGATTAATATCTTGAAGTATCACGCATTGATGCATCATACAGATCATTTAAAAAAAAATCAATATTTTAAATAGTTATGAATACTTTTTTTATTCTTTAACATTATAAATCGGCTATTTAACTTTCACATCACTAAGATCTATTCATGATCATTAACATTTCTTTACAATTATTTATTTATGGCTCTAAACCTCAATATTCATAATTAGAAAATCATCCCTAGAAAAATGCGCTCTTTTGGAAAGAGTGTAAAAAATAGATAATTTAGTTGAAAATTAAAACCCAGATTAAACATAATAACTATGAAAAAATTACTGTTAATTTTAATAGTCATGGCATTCGCTTGCGAGCCTGCGAAAAAAATAGATAAAAAAATTGTTCCGAATGAAATTGGATATCAAATCTCCAAGGAAGGGAATAAGATTGGCCTTTATAGTAATTCGAAATCAACCATTAAAGTTTGGGAAAACTATATTAGAGCTCACAATGAAAAAGATACGGCAGCCATTCGTAATTTGAATGCATTAGAAAATTTCAAAGCTTATGCACCAACTGGTGAATTGATCGAAGGATCTGATGCGCACATCGCGTTTCTATCCAAATGGTTTGCCGAAAATAATCCTAAATGGACCACCAAATATATGATTGCCAACGAGTATACAGACAAAAATGATAGCTCATATCAATGGGTCACCTCAGGACACGATATGGACCTAACTATAGAAGGAGCAGAAATCAAACTCAACCAAGTACATGATGCACTAATTGTCGATGGGAAAGTTCAAATGTTCTATGTAAATGAAAGAGTCAAATCTCCAGGAGAATAGATGACTTATTTCACAAATCCAACAAAAAAAAGCTTATAACTATAGTTTTAAGCTTTTTTACACTTTCTCATTTAAATTAAATAACAACTGATTTTCCCGTAAGCACTCACCAGAATTGCAAGAGCTAACTTTAGTTTTAAGTTTTTTCATAGTTGACTATACCTTGAATTAATCGTCTTTTTCAAAATAGAAAAAAAACTTAACAAAAGGTTAAATTGTCTTCAAATTCAAAAAAAAATCAAAAATCGGTATTACTAATATCCTTGATGCTAATCACTCGCGTGTCATGTTTAATGCCAAAGATTCCAGTATCTCAATTATCATTTACAATGTTCATAAAAAAGAATGCTCTTTATCATCACTTTCAGAAACAATCAATATAATTTGTTAAATCTAACCTTCAAATCCATTGCTACATCCAACAAATACTTAACTCCTTCTTGAGCTTGTGAAGTTGGATTGACATCTGCTGATTGAAGTACATTAATCATATAAATAAATTTGTTCTGAAGACCAATAATGGTTTCTTTTTCAGAGGAAACAGCGCGAATACTACCATACAATATATCCTGATCACGTGGTGTCCCCGAACCTAAAAGAGTCAAATGAGCAGTAGAAATTGTTTTGTTAGAGGTAATGATTTCTACCATTTGTTGCAATTCGTGATAGGCCTTATAACATGCCATGCTCAAGGAATACTGGGACTTTAAGGCCGCAGTACTAATCGTAACTCTGGGATCCATGCGTAGGACTAAATGTTTTTCGATAACCTCACCATCAACCATAAGGCGAACAAGATAACGTCCTGGATTTACCATAGGACCTATTGGACCACTAGGTGTATTGCTATAAACAGCAGCAATAGAATATGAAGCCTCAGCGCCCCTTGGCGGTGCATATTTCAAGTCCCATATAAAACGATGATGGCCAGCGGTCGTTCCTAATTTTTGATTAGGTCGCATCCAATAGGTTGGATGTTGTTGAATAGTAGTATCAACATCTAAAGGCAAATCATCACTCATGTAACTCCTTATTAGTTTTCCATCTTGATGCAATATCTCTAGTTTAACAAAGCTTACATCTGCTGCGAGATAATAATCCAAAATGGCACCATCGGGAGGGTTTTGTCCAGTAGGCTCTTCAGGTGGTAACGGAGTGTCATGAAACATATTGTCTCTTACCCGGGTCGATAAGGGAGGTGTAAACAAGTAAACCGACTTCATTTTTGCTTTGACCATTTCCCGTAAGGGCGCTATGTTATCTAAAATCCAAATAGAACGGCCATGGGTACCTACGACGAGATCATCCTCATGAATCACCAAGTCTCTAATAGAGGTGGCAGGCATATTACTGCGAAGTGATTGCCAATGAGCTCCCTCATCTATAGAAAAGTAGACCGCCCTCTCGGTTCCAGCAAACAATAGACCCTCTTGCTTTGGATCAGCTCTTACTACATTAACCGGACCGTTTGAGGGTAGGCCTTGAGTGACTAATTCCCAATTTTTCCCACCATCGTCAGTTTTATAAATATAAGGCTCCATATCATCTTTCCTTATAGCATTAATGGCAATGTAAGCCGTGTTTTCATCAAAACTGCTGGCGTCTATCTGAGAAACTTTATCCCACGATGAGATTTGGACAGGCGTGACGTCCTGCCAGTTTTTTCCCCCGTCCTTAGTCAAGTGCACACGACCGTCATCAGTTCCAGCCCAAATTACATTGACCGCCAAAGGAGAAGGCCCTAGCGCATAAATAACCCCTCTTTGAGCCATCTTTTCCATTTCTTTAGTCTTATAAATACCCACACTGGATGGAATTTCAGGTTGTTCATGAGTCAAATCAGGGCTGATAATTTCCCAGTCTTGCCCTCCATTAGTAGTTTTCCACAATACATTGGTGGCAAACAAAAGTATATTTTCATCTGCGGGATGAAACATCAATGGCAAAGTCCTTACAAACCTGTAAGCCCCTGAACGTACGGCTTCAGGTGTGATACTTTGAGACTGACCCGTCAATTTATTGAATCGGGTAACACGGCCACCATAAATGATATTGGCATCTTTAGGATCTGGAGCAACATACGCATATTCATCAGCACCAATACCCATAAATTCTCTAAAACTTATTTGTCCCCCATCTCCCCTACTTGCAATACCAATGGCTCCACTTTCCTGCTGACCTCCATATACCATATAAGGAAAGTCTCCATCTGTAGCTACATGATATAGTTGAGCCGTAGGTTGATTGTACCAAGAACTCCAGGTCCTTCCAGCATTTACCGTAACGATGGCACCTTGATCCGCCACAAAAAGCATAATATCAGGGGAATTTGGATTAATCCAAATACGGTGATAATCATCTCCTCCCGGGGCTCCTTTCAACGAACTCCATGTTTTCCCTCCGTCAGCCGAAGTATAAGAAGCCACGTTACCCACATACAAGCGATCAGGATCTTTTGGATGTACTTTAATTTCAGCAAAATCACCTCCTCTACCCCAAAGTCTACGATTACCATGTAAAAAAACCCAGCTTTCTCCTCCATCTGTACTCTTGTATAGCCCGCCATCTTCCCGAGCATCTACTAAAGCAAACATCAGATTTGAATTACTTGGCGCAATGGTAAAACCTATCCTACCTAAACCCTGCTGAGATCCTGGCAATCCCTTCTCTATTTTTTTCCAATTCTCACCACCATCTATCGACTTATACAAACCACTGTTAGGACCTGACCACTTGGCATTTTCCCATGGTCCTTCCTGATGCTGCCACATATCTGCAAACAATATTTCAGGATTGTTGGGATCAAACTCTATCTGTATTGCACCAGTATACTCATCAAGGTACAATACCTTACGCCAAGTATTGCCACCATCGTCCGTTTTAAATACTCCCCGTTCTCGATTCGATCCATAAGGATGTCCCAAACCTGCTACAAATACAAGTTCTGGTTGAGTAGGATGAATGACTACACGGCCTACCTGTTGCACATCCGATAATCCAACATTAGCCCAATTTTTTCCACCATCGATACTCTTAAATATTCCATCTCCTACTCCTAAATCTGGTCGGTGTAGACCCTCACCTGTGCCTACATAAATAACATCAGGATGGCTCTCGGAGACTGCGATATCTCCTATAGAACCGGTAGGTGCCTCATCAAATATTGGATTCCATGTACGTCCAAAATCATCAGTTTTCCAAACACCACCATTATTAACACCCATGTAAAAGATATTAGGCTGAGAAGGCACACCAGTGCCTCCTACGGTTCTACTAGCCCGAAAAGGACCAATCATTCGATACTCTAAATCTTGATAGGCTTCGGGATTAATGGATTGCGCTTCTGATACACTGAGGGAAATACCCCAGATAATCATTAATATACAACTTATCACTGGACAAAATTGGGATTTCAACATGAATAATAGTCTAGTTATAAAGAATCAAACACTTGGGAACCTTAAAGTATTAGAATTAAAACATTAAGGTTAAAAATCAAGAAATTTAACATTTAAAAGACAAAAACTAAATCTAATAAAAGAATTTAAACTTCTATAGGAATATTAAGGGTACATTTCCTACGTTCAATAAAATTTAAATACCGTCAATGTAGAGTTGTACTTCTCGCTCAGATTTATTACCCAGTTTGTCTTCAGCAATGATTTTTATCCTAACGAGTCTCATTTTATCCGACCTATTTAATGCAGAAAGGTCAATGCTCAACCTACTATCGAGTTGCATCAATGACCCATTATCAACAGAATAGTAAAGATTTTCTGTTCCTACGTCACGATCAGTAGCACTCACAAACATAACTGAATAATTAGGATATACATCGAATCGACCATTATCGTCGTCAACTCGTGATGCCGATTGAACACTAAAAGAATAATTAATAGATGGAGGAGAATTATCGATTTCAAAACGTTCTATCTTTAATCTTTCCTCATTATTAACATTATCAATTGAGAAATAACTAATAGAATGAATTCCTTCTCCATTTACAGTAAACTCTTGCTCAAATATATTATTTTGACCTTCATCAATTGCAAACAAAGTTTTATTTACGTTGGAGTGATTATCAACCGCCTCAAATTTAATTCTAGTTGCACTTCTTATGTATAATACTTGGGACTTGTAGAACTGTGGCTCTCCAAAAACAATGTTGGTCAAAGGGGGATCATTATCCATGTGAACAAATAAATATTCATCTTCGGACATATTACCCACTCTGTCTTCAGCATTATAAACAATAGTATCTAGGCCAGATGAAGCAGGAAGTATTATATTTTCACCATAACGAGAAACTCTTCCTCCGTTCACTTGATAATAGATAGCCTCAACACCAGCCTTATTATCCTGACTTGTAAGCGTTATGGTAGATCTCGGTGATATGTAATTAACATTGCTAGATGCTTTATGTCTATCACCAGAAATCATAATTTCGGTTTTTGGTGATATGTTATCAAGGTAAAAATCAAATGTTTTTTTAATTTCTTCATTCCCGACATTGTCAATTGAGTAATAATGAACTGTGTGCTCTCCATCTTGCAAATCTTTAAAACTAAGGCTTTCAGTAATTCTATCTGTTCCTTCATCAAAATATGCGTGAGTCTCTTTCGAACCTGATAAGCCATCAACTCCCGTAAATAAAATACGACTGTTTGGTGATAAAATATTTTTTTCATAAACTCTCCCTTCAAAATATTTAGCAGTAGAGGGAGGGCTCAAATCTGATACAAAAGATATCATCTGCGTATTTTCAACATTACCAACGTTGTCAACGGAGTAATAATAAACATCGTATGTCTTTTCAATGTCAGGACTTATACTCACGTTATAATTTTGATACCCGCCATTCATTGCAAAATAAGTTTTCTGCACACCGCTTATCCAATCCATTGAAGATAGTGAAATTTTCAAACCTTTACCGTAATAATCAATTCCTTGTCTCTCAAAATGAGATGCTCCCGACAATTTAATTTTGGACGTCGGAGGCACACCGTCCGCGTAGATTTCATATAATATCTCCTCTTCTGGATTTTTCTTTTTCTTAGTGTCTTTATTCACCGCCCATTTGCTTCGAATGAAGTTTATGCCTTCGGTATCTAAATACATCGGATCCGCAAAATCGGGAGTACCCTTACTATGGAAGTTATAGTTCTGACCATCTGGTTCTACGCTAAACTTAAGATAAAGGGGCATTTGCTTCTGGATGTATATGTCACCATCATTTTCGTAGACTACTTTCTTGTGGATTGGCTTTAAAGGTTCTTGCGAAAAACTATCAAAGCATGACAATATTAAAAGTAATGCGGCTATTTTATTTATCATGACATTTATGTACTAGGGTTGGCAAAATTGAAAATTTTGGTATTAAAAGTGAGTATAGATTTTGGTTGTCACATCCTAACTTTTTACAATTTCCAGCCATATTCGATCGTAAGTTAAAAATAAAAATAATATAGTTGCAAATATATGTCTCTATTATTTCTATTTTTATGGGCGAATAAATTTTTTCTAGCTTTTTTAATACTTTTGGTCAAACTTCCTTTCACCAAATGCCTGATTTTCTTACCTTCATTAAGATTTATCGGATCAATTTCCTTTTTTCCCTTTCCACTTTTTCCCCTAAAACAATGTATAATAACTGTTTTAAACCCCTATTTTTAGATGTAAATTTAATTTGGGTTAGATTGTGATAAATCATCCTATGTGGCCTCAATAAAAAGAAAAATCTAACATGTATATTTGCTCAAAATTAATTCTACTCTTAGCTTTCTCTAAGTCATGTTATACTGCAAAAAAATAGGAATAAAAGTGAATATGGATACTAAAAAGAATTTTTCTGGACTAATATTAATTGTAACATTATTTCTGTATAACTTTTCTGTGCATGGACAGCAAATTGTAGGTCATTGGAAAACCATAGATGACGAAACGAAAAAGGAAAGATCTATTGTAGAAATCTACAAAGTGGGCGATCACTACGCAGGTAAGATCATTAAGCTACAAAGAGACTTAGATGATGATCCGGACCCTATATGTGATTCCTGTTCTCCTGATGATTCTAGGTATTTACAAAAAATCATTGGTATGGAAATCATAAAAGATATGATCTTAGATTTGTCTTCAAATGAATATGTTAACGGCACTATTCTAGATCCCGAAAACGGCAATGAATACCAATGTAAACTGTGGCTGTCAGAGGAAGGTACATTAAAAGTTCGGGGTTATATTGCCTTTTTTTACCGAACCCAGACATGGCTTCCGGTATCGAACCCTAATTAACAGGCTTTCCATATAGAAATTGAAACCTAAAGTGGCAAATTAATTCAAATAATCAACTCATTATTGAAGATATCAATAATAACCAAGTTCAACTTAAAAATAATGGATTTTGTTAATTAAAATGGGATATTATTCGGCTTTGACGGACAATGTCCTGTTTAGGAAAATATTTATTTATTAAGTGAATAGTTAATTCATCAAATATTAAAATGATATTAGCTTCTTCTATTGCATTCTAAATAATATCACATATGCTAACTTGCCCTACATAAATACGCTTCCTCATCTAAAAATCACCTATGACCTTTATTAATAATCCCATTTATGTACTCATGATATTATGTCTAGTCATAGTTTTAGGTGTTTATACAGCTAAAACTGAATTTGGTGGAAAATTTGGAGCAGCTTTAATTATTATCTTATTGGCGGCATTGCTTGCCAACCTAAAACTCATCCCTTCGGCTTCGAACAGTATCAATCTTTACTCAAGTATTTTTAAATATGTCGCCCCCATTTCTATTTTTTATTTACTACTTAATGTTAATCTAAGCTCAATTAAACAAGCAGGATTTCCAATGATTGGCTTGTTTCTGATTGGATCCTTGGCAACTACCTTAGGTATATTGTTGTCTTGGTTTATCTTATCTCCACAAAATGTTTTAGGTGAAGATGGAAAAATAATTGCCGGAATGCTGACGGGTACTTATACAGGAGGAAGTCTTAATTTCAATGCTATTGCCTTAGAATATAACTTACAGAAAAAAGGTATTTTATATGCGGGAACCATTGCCGTTGATAATGTAATCACCACATTTTGGATAATTGCCACCTTGGTGTTCCCCACTTTTTTAAACCGAATTTGGAAGAGGAAAAAGGATATAAAAGTAAAGAATAAAACTTTGAACACAGCTCATCAAGAAAGTGAAGGAATAGATTTAACCTCACTAGTTTGGTTAATATTTTTAGGTATTGCTGCTTTTTATTTATCGGATATTCTATCCCACTTTATAAATCAGATTCCGTCTATTCTCATCCTCTCAACAATAGGTATTGTATTGGCACAAACAAAATTTGTAGCTAAACTAAAAGGCAGTCGTCATCTGGGTTTGTATCTCGTCTATTTATTCTGTAGCGTAATTGGTGTTTATTGTGAATTAAATGCCGTCAGTACACTCAAAGAAATTGGAATTATCTTATTTCAATTCACAAGTTTAGCAGTGTTATTGCACGGTCTAATCCTGATTTTTATTGGTGGTTTTCTCTATCGAGATTGGGAAATGATTGCCATAATTAGCCAAGCCAATGTTGGTGGAGCACCCACAGCCATTGCACTTGCCGAAACCTTTAATCGCAAAGAGTTAATAGTGCCCGCCATTTTAGTGGGCAGCCTAGGTAATGCCTTAGGTTCTTATTTAGGATTTTTTGTCGTTTTTGTTCTTTGATAAACGTAAGACCACAATTAAGCACCTTTAAGTAATCTCAATACGACAAGAAAAATCCTTAAATAGCAGTCGTCTTACACTACTGTTAGGAAAGAAATAAAGATTTACATCTTATCAAAAATATTGGAAATATGTAAGCTTCTGAATTAGCTTTAATTCAAAGACTTTTATTTAAAATAACAAAATAGGTTTGATATCTTAGTATGAAGCAATTCATCTTCCCCATGAAAAATCTTAAATATTTTCTAATTTTAAGCTTAGTTTGTACACTAGGATTGAAGAGCTGCTCTGTTCAAAAATCAAATACAAACAAAACTCTTGAAATAGGTACTACTTATCAAGGGGGTAAAATATTTTATCTGCTCCAAGAAGGAGATATTGGATATGTGGCTGGAGAATTGCATGGCCTTATTGTTGCCCCCGGTGATCAAGCATCAGAAATTGAATGGGGATGTTTTGGCACTCGAATTAAAGGTGCCAACGGAACTACCATTGGTACAGGATCACAAAATACTTTAGCTATTTTAGCAAGCTGTAATGAGACTAAAATAGCAGCTAGGGTTTGTGATGAATTGGTATTAGAAGGCTATGATGATTGGTTCTTGCCCTCAAAAGATGAACTGAATTTATTATATCTCAAAAAAGATGCAATAAATGATTTTGGTGATTTCTATTACTGGAGTTCTACAGGATATGGTGGATTCAATGGCTGGGGACAGGATTTCTTCAGTGGTTACCAGTACGGTAACTTCGACGAGTACGGCTACGGCTATGTCAGGGCGATTCGGGCTTTTTAGATATTTAAATAAGCTTTTTTATTGATTTAAATTATGAAAAAAAATAGATTCAAAATAGGGGAATTTTTGACTTTATTAGGTCTCTTATTTTTTTCTTGCGACGCTCCCGAAATGGGACATCATTATTCAGAGATAAATCCTCAAGTCATCGCTTATTATGCCGGTGATGAAAAATCAATAGATGAATTTAATCTAGAGGGTTTAGACCAGTTAATCTACAGTTTTTTACACTTAAAAGGAACTAAATTATCCATTGATAATGAAGCAGACAGTATGACTTTATTAAATGTGGTAGCTCAAAAAAAGAAATATCCAAAATTAAAAGTTTTAGTTTCCCTAGGTGGATGGGGAGGTTGTAAAACCTGCTCAGATGCTTTTAGCACAAGAGAAGGTAGAACTGCTTTTGCTATTTCTGCTGCTGATATCATCGAATCATACCAAGCGAATGGTATTGATCTAGATTGGGAATACCCCGGAATTTCTGGCTTCCCAGGACACAAGTACCAACCTGAAGACCGAGAAAATTTTACTGACTTACTAGTTCAACTAAGAAAATACATGAAAGAAGGTGATATTTTAAGTTTTGCCGCAGGTGCCAATGCTAATGAATATTTTAAACAGTCTATTGAATGGGATAAAGTGATGCCTTTGGTTGATAATGTTAATCTCATGACCTACGACTTCTATGGATCAGGCTCCAGTAAAACAGGTCATCACACCCCTCTAGGATCTGATGAATTTGAAGAGGGATCTGCCGTATCTTCCATAAAAACCTTAATAAATTTGGGTGTAAAACCTAAAAAAATAATTATTGGCTCTGCTTTTTATATCAAAACATTCAAAAATGTTGAAAACACTAATAGCGGTCTTTATCAAAATGCTATTTCAAGTAGAAGTTATAACCAAATAAATTTTGATGAGGTGAAATCTAATTTTAATTTCCATTGGGATTCTTTAGCCAATGCTCCTTATGCATATGATAGCATCAACAAAATTTTTGCCACATTTGATGATCATAAATCTATAAAACTTAAGTCTCAATATGTTCTAGATAACAATTTAGGGGGTATAATGTTTTGGCAACTCATGAATGATAAAAAACAAAATGGTTTGTTAAAAACTATGGTTGATAAAATCAAACCGAACTAAATCTAATCTCATACCCTTTTAATATTTTGAATTTTAACGTTGTTTTAAGACATTTCAGCTATGCCAACAAAAATCGAAATTGATCTAATCTTTTCCTAAAAGTCCACTGCAGTACTTGTTTTATTTTCATACGAATAGATTTATAGTACCGGTAAGTATTTCTATTAAATACTCCTTTTAACCTTTAATAATTTTCCGTCCTCAACCCAAACGTCCTCCCCAACTATCACGGTAGCGTCAGTAAAGAAATTCCAGCGCACATAATCACCTTTAATCCTACCGCCCAGTTCAGAATTATCACCCAAAGACAATCTTACCACACCTGCGCCATAGCCATAATATGGAATCCAATGCATGTCCTTAGATATAGAAAGCAATGGATTAAAGCCCAAGGCAAATTCCCTAAAAGAGCGACCTGTCTCTCCTGCCAATCCTAACTCAGCCTTCACCGCCTCTACACCAAGCGTAGCTTTAATTGTAACTACTTTCCCCGAGCGAAAAGTCAGTACCAATCCTTCAACATTTTGACCATTCCACATAGAGTTGGGAAATGCAATGGTCCCTTCGATAGTTTCCTCCTCTGGAGCCACGCGAATAGCACCAGCTGGGAGTTCGATCTCTCGGTCAATTAAGTTGCGCAATTCCCCTCGCTCAGAAGATGCATCACCATCTTGCTTAGTAACAGGACGATTACCTACATTAAATTTGATATTTGTCCCGAGCGGTGTTGTTACCCTCACCCATTCATTTCGGATGGCTTCTTCAAAACTCCGTTGCACTCGTCCAAGTTTCAAATAATCTGTCTCAAGAAAAACTTTTTGATAGTATTCGTTTATTACACTGTCAATTTCTAGTGATTCACCTAAGATATCATAAGCTCCAGACCAGTGAAAATGTATGGTTCTTCCTTTATCACTTTTTAGCACTTCTTGCATGGCAGCATATTCAGTATGACTAGGATTCGCACCCGGCAGCATAATGCCAAGATCAATCTCCATCAGATAATTAATCAAATCTCCCATATTTTTCCCTTTAGCTTTTTTAACAAAGTCAGTTTCCCATGCCACTGGCTTTGAAGAGGAATCAACGGAAAAGGTTCCAAGATAGATTCCACCATTCTTATAAATCTTCTCTGACAATAAGAAAACAAGAGAATCAAAGTTTCCTGGTTGGGCCATCAAAATAACTCGTTCCCCCTCTACCAAATCAACCCTTTCCATAATTTTGTTAGCAATGGCTTCCCAATCTGGGAAAGATTTAATTTGAATGGTAGATACTTCTTTGTTCTGACAACTCAGCCAGCACATCAAAATGAGTAATATGAAACTTGATAAGACTAACTTTTTCATAGGCCTGTAATTTATATGTAATCAAGCACATTTCTTAAAACCAAAGTGTACTTTTTCTATAAGAATATCCAATTCATACCATAAATTCATGTTTTCATTTTTATTCCTTTTCATAAAAATGTTAATAACTAAATTATCCCATACCAAAATTATTTGCTAACATTCGGCTGGAATAAGAAATATTTGATTGCACAGTCGAAGGATATTCAAAGAATTAGTCAAAATTAGAGTGCACCCCATCTTTTCAGCTATAGGACTAAGCACTGCCTCGTGGCAAGTTTGTTCAAGTTGTTCTAAAATAAAACATAAATTTTCTGATAGGCACCTTATGACCAAAACTGTAAATCCAAATTTTATAATATTGTAACATCTGACCTTTTTGAAAACAAAACTAAGAATATATTCTTGGGGTCACCTTTTGCTCCTTAAGAGTATCTAACTGAAAATAGTTGATAATAATTATCTTCATAGTTTGAACATTTGGGTTAAAGGATTCTAACTGGTATCATGTTAGAATCCTTTTTTGTAAACTTCAATCTTGATATTCAGCTCAATTACAAAACAGTTGAAATCAATATTAGAAGTTTAAGAAAGGTACTGCACTCGCATATTTCCCCAATAGCTAAGATAGAAATACCAAATAAACCCTTTCCTTACCCTAAAATTTTCCATCCCTGACAGCTTTAGGATCTTAAAGAAAGAGAACAAAGCTTCCTCATTTTAGGTTAGGGTCAATATGAATAAATCATAGGTTTCCTATTTTCTAATTTCATAACTTATTAATTTAATAGTAAGTCAAATCCATTTCAAAATTAAAATTGAGTCATATTCATGAATTTAGATCTAAGTAATTAATCAGAAGTTAATGTTTTTATATTCATCTAAAATCAATACAATGCAAATTGTATTTTTTGGTATTNGNCAAATTATTCTTTTAATTTTAAAATTNNNCTTNNACTTTTTAAAGAAAAATATGAAAAAAGAATATAAAATTGAAATAATTAAGGAAGGGGCTCTAGGAACATTATTATTTGGCTCCAGTAAGCTCCCTATAAAAAAAATGACAGAAATCATGAACAAATATGGACAAGAAGGATGGGATATTTCATTTCAATTAATAGAGAAGCACCGATTATTATTGTTTTGGAGTAGAGAAGCAGTAATCATCACATTTTCAAGAAATAAACCATAAGATTATTTCTTAATCATCACATGATAATAATACATCAAGGATATTAAAATATTTGTTAAATTTCATGTGCAATTTTTAAAGAATAGTAACAAATTTTTTACCGAAACTTTAGCATTATTGGAAGATAATAAATAACCAAACTTTGTATTTTCAGATAATTATGAATACCGTTTTGTTTTTGAGAAAAATGTGTCTAAATTAACCTTAAACGAAACTTTTATTACTTAAATGAATTTATAAGGTAAAACCATAGATTATGAATTTTAAAAAAAAAACTGCTTTATTTTTTCTTCTTTCCCTTTTCTCAAAATGCTTTTTGTTGGCCCAAGAAAAGCATTATTATCAAACAGATTTTTCGACTTCAGAATTTGAAACTCGCAGATCAAAAATATTTGATAAAATAGGAAACAATGCTATTGCCTTAATTCAAGGTGCTCCAAGCGTTGCTGGATTTAAAATATTTAGACAAACAAATACCTTTTATTATTTATGCGGTCTGGAAGAGGGGCATGCATATTTATTATTGAATGGGAAAAACAGAAGCACCACCCTTTATTTACCACACAGGGAAGAGGCTCGAGAACGTAATCAAGGAAAAATATTATCGGCTGATGATGCTGATCTAGTCAAAAGATTAACTGAGTTAAACCGAGTTCGACCTCTTGAATTTCTTGGCAATGACCTTGTTGGCACAGGACTAATAAATGGAAAAACTCCCATATTATTCACTCCCTTGAGCCCAGCTGAAATGGGTAATGATAGCAGAGATGAGATACTTCATGGCCATGCGCGTGCTGCTGCAGATCCTTGGGATTCTCATATAACGCGTGAAGCAAGATTTAAAAAACTACTAAATGAACGCTTTCCTGAATTTCAAATACATGATCTCTCACCATTATTAGATTCAATGAGATTAATAAAAAGCCCAAAAGAAATAGAGATTATCCGGAAGGCAACTCAAATTGCAGGCTTAGCAATTATCGAGGCTATGAGATCTACAATACCTGGAATTTATGAGTATCAATTGGATGCTGCTGCAAAGTATATTTTTTATCAATATGGAGCTCAAGGAGATGGCTATCCAGCAATTATAGGAGGTGGTACCAATGCCTATATGGGACATTATTTTCGAAAAACAGATGTATTACGATCAGGTGATTTAGTTCTAATGGATTATGCCCCTGATTATCATAATTATACGAGTGATGTAACTAGAATTTGGCCAGTCAATGGGACATTTGACAAAGGACAAACTGCATTATATAAATATATTGTAGCATACAGAGATGCGCTTTTTAAGTATTTAAAACCAGGTATTACCTCAAATGAGGTTTTAGATAAAGCCGCAGCTGACATGCAAGAATATCTTGTGGGAAAAAAATTTGCCAAACCATCTCATTTAAGAGCTGTAAAAGAAGGATTGAAGTTTAGAGGTCACTTTCAACATCCTGTCGGAATGGCCGTTCATGATGTGGGACGCGTCCATCATGTCCCTTTAAAGCCAGGTATGGTTTTCACCATAGACCCTATGATATGGATACCTGAAGAAAAATGGTACATTAGGATTGAAGATGTTGCTGTAATTACAGCCTCAGGTGCAGAAAACTTGAGTGCTTTTGTGCCTTCGTCAATAGTCGATATTGAAAAAATAATAAAGGAAAAGGGATTAATAAAATTTAGACCCACGCAACCATTACCCCTAAATGAATAAAAAAATGACTCACGAAGGTGATAAAATCTGATTCAAGACCAGGTTATTTAATTGGATATTTTATAGGCATTATAGAAATATTTAAAATGAGAACCCAGTATAAGATGTTGAGAGGATCGAATTTTAGTTTATCCGATTTTCATGAAAAATTATTAAAGATAGGTAATATGCCGCCTAAACTAATGAGCAAATCTTTGCTCTACTCCTTGATTTTATTAATAAACAGACTCTCAAGTATGCATTAGCTTTTAATGGTTCCTTCGAACATTTTTGTAATCAGGCTTTACAAAAGCACCATTACACAAAAGGTGTTTCAATATTATAAATGAAGTACTCATAACAAATTGCCTAAATTTGTTCTTTCCTTTTTTTCACATTAACTACTGTTTTTACAACAGTTATCGCATGTGCAATATTTTTGATTGTAAACATGCAAAATGATCAGGCTGATTGCAGGAATGTAATTCCAAGCTTCGGATATGATCATTATTTCAAATGTTTCAATGAATATTGTTAAAAATAAAAAAATCCAACTAATAATCAAGGCAATTCCAAGCCATGACTTTGTTGATTTTTTTGCTGCTGTAATAACCGCCATTAATGATATTGTCAAAAACAAATAATTTAATGATTGCCACCATAAAGGTATTGAATCACAGCAGGGAACTGTACTCAAATTTGCCAAAAATACAAAAGGTGTAGTAGCACAATGTATTATACAAAATCCGCTAGATGAAGCACCAATTATATTTGATTTCAAAAATTTTTCTGTAATTGTCATAGTGGCAAACTTGCTAATAAAAGATGCAATATACTAACAAATTATAAATGCAACAATGTTGCGTTAATAATCATAATATATTATTACACCTTCATAGTTTAATAATAACCTTGTATACCACAATAACCAAATTTCAAATCAAAAAATAATCAGAATTATTTCTTTTTGTTCTTGCTTTCAAATCTAGATATGAAAGTTTTGCACAATAAATAGACTCTTGCAGAATTAATCTCAAAGGAAGAGTAATTGATGCTGAAACAAAAAAGTTATACCTTTATTGTAAGTAAAAATTAAGGAAGCATCATTATCGAATCTCACTGGATCGAATGGAGAATTTTATTTTGAAAACTTGTGCCAAGAAGTAAATAAAATCATTGTATCCTGTTTCGATTATTTTGACACTATATGTCAAAGTTTTTATCAGAAGGTACATTTATAGAAAGGTTGTAGCATCAACCCGATGTTAAAACCGTTAGTTCTGGTGCAACTGATGGAGATACCGATTTCGAAGTTAAATTTATCCGAAATTAAAAATTTCGTTGCCGTAATGAATAAGGAAAAAATCACTTGTTGAGAAATCTATTATCTCTAAGTTATGAATTTTCATTCAGAATAGCATATCTACAAAGAAATTAAGATCTAATTGAAATAATTAATTGCAACAATGTTGCAATTAATTAAGTATTTTTATAATATTGCCAACTCTTCATTTTTTGGTAAAAGGCTTTGAAGTAATAGATCTTCAGAGCCTTTTTTAAATTAAGAATTACAATTACCAAAGTTAGGTCATCAATAAAACAACACCCTACCAAAGAGTTACCAGTTGAATCAATTTGTTTTAAAAATCATATCGGAAAACACATGCCTTATAAAATTGACTAAGGCAGAAAATATTCGTTAGTTTTACAAATTTGGAATCTCTAGATATTCAATTCCGACAATTACTAAAAATAATAATGCAACATCTACTATCAAAATTTGTACTAATTGGCCTATTAACTTCTTATTTTAACAAATCATTTTCTCAAACTGAAACAGCTACACTTCGAGAAGACAAGATTGTGATTATTCAAATGAAAAATGGTGATGAATATAAAGGATCCATTTTGAAAAAAGATAATGAAAGAATCTTGCTGAGTATGGAAAATGGAGAGATCAATTTGATAGTCTCAAATGTAAACTCAATAGAAAACTATGATTATGTAGGAAAATTTGAATTCGCCAATCCACATGACACAAGATATTTTTTTGGACCAACCGGAATCCCCATAAAAAAAGGTAAAGGATATTATCAAAACATACTAGTCACAACAAACTTTTTTAATTACGGAATATCTAATAATATATCTATTGGTGGTGGTTTTGAATTTATTTCAACCGTCTCTGGTTCCCCAATTTGGTTTCTTACACCTAAAATAGGGCATCATATTTCAGAAAATATTCATATGGGTGGAGGATTTATCATGGCAGGTTTTGCTGCCGAAGGAACTGTAACTCTGGGTTATGGAATTTTTACCGTCGGACAATCTGAGACAAACCTCTCTGTAGGGGTAGGCTATGGTATAATAGCAGGTGAATTATCAGATTATCCGGCAATAATGATGTCAGGAACTCACAGAATCAGTAAAAGTATTGCACTACTCTCAGAGAACTACGTGATTCGAGATAACTTTTATTTTGGTATTCATGGTATAAGAATTCTATCTAGGAAAAACTCATTTGACATTGGAACAATAGTTATTCCTGAAATTGGAGAATGGATACCTGCTTTGCCATATGTTGGATATGTCAGAGTGTTCTGATACTAAAAGACTACAATAAAAAAATAAATGGCATTAAAACAATCGTTTCTGGAAACCTCATTAATAATATTTCAAACACTGGATTAATCATTAAACATTTAATTTTTATAAACTTGAAAAGTTATAGCGGATAAAAACAATTGCCACTGATTTGAATATCATTTTGGGGAGTTTTCGTTATTATTTTTACAGTTATATTCATTGAAAGCAATGCAAATCATCTATTTATCCAAAAAAATCTTTAGCTGATTTAAAAATTGAAATTAATACCTATTCCTCTTCAGAAGTTACAGAAATCTCATACTCACCTTCTTCCAAAAAAAATTGCCCTGTCTGCAAACCATGAATCTTATTAGATTGGTTTAATCCCTTTCCATCAATAACTGTTAACACCTGTGACTGAGATTTTGGCAGTCTAATATTAGCCCTAGAACTGCTAGGAACCGTTATTTCGTAAGTATAACTCTCTGCGGTTATTTTTTTCCAGTTAGATACGATAGCTCCATAGGGCGAATGATAAGTGCAATTCACAGATTCAAGCCCTTTGGGCGTTGTGGGTGTTAAAAAGAATTCTTTAAACCCCGGATGATCAGGATCAGGTCGGATACCAGCTAACCAACGATAATACCACTCGGAAACCGTTCCGAACATCGGATGGTTATTCGAGTATGTATTATCACTCTCTTTCCATGTTTCCCATATTGAAGTTGCTCCTTGATCAATCATAAAGCCCCAACCAGGATATTTTGTGCTATTTACGATATCAAAAACTAAATTTGGCGTACCATATTCAGCTAGCGTTTCTAGTACATACTTAGTCCCAAAAATGCCCGTACTAAAATGTTCCGATGGCCCATTTTTAATGGCCATTAGAAGTGAATCCTTTGCTGCTGAAATCTCATCTTTGGGTATAATTTTATGATAGAGCAAAGTTGAAAATAGAGTTTGCCGATTGATCATTCCCATAAATGGTTTATCCCAAAATTCAGTTCTTATTTGTTTTTTTAATTTATCTTCTAACTCTTCATACTTTTTTACATCTTCGGCACTACCCATTACACCAGCAAATACCTTCATGATGCGAGCACATTGCAAATAATGACTAGTCCCTGTGAGTTGTACCGGAACTGGCTCCAGTGATTCATGATCACTTAAACCCTCATCAATGATTCCTTCAGGATGAATCATCGCTACTTTATCCATCCATTTGTTATTAAGAAGGTAAAGCTCATTAATTACATCGGTATTATTGTAGTAGAGATACAAATAATATTGCGTAATCAAGTAAGCCGATTCCCAGCTAATACCACAATATTCTATTCCTACAAATGGTGCAGTATCTACAAAACTTGAATCTTTCATCGCATCTACCCAATCATAAATGGTTTTGCGGTAAAAAGATTGCATATCGAAATTATAAATAAAGGCTTCGCTCGTAGCATTTAAATCACCCCCATAACCAAACTTTTCTCTAGCTGGACAATCTGATTGAACACTTACTAAATTTGCTAAAAATGTCCTTTCTGAAGCATCTTGAATAGAATTCAATAATTCTGATGAGCTGGAAAAGTTATTTTCATTGATAACATTGCTATGCATAAAAAGCCCCCGTACATCATCTATTTTTGGTTTTTCTTTTAAGCCCCTTATCTCCATATACCGGTATGTGTGATAGGTGAAATCAGGACTGAACCATTGACCTTTTTTATAACCTATAATATAATTATCTGTCTGCCATGCAATGTCTGGTGCACCAGGACCTCCAACGCCCTTTCTCTTAATTTGACCTGCTACAGTAGTCATTGGATTTACAGTTCCATCCTCATAAATGCGCTCGCCAAACTTGAAGGCGATGGTATCGCCCATCACTCCAGATATTTTAATTTTATAAGTTCCTGTTAAATTCACACCCATATCAACTATCCAAACTCCTCTTTCTGGAGAAGAAATATCGACCGGAATTATTTCTTGAGTAATTATAACAGGAGGAAAAAATGCTTTTTCTATTTTACCACCAGGAGGACTTCCAATGGTTACTGCTTCCCAGTCCTTATCATCAAACCCAGGTTTATCCCAATCGTCAATTTCATTGTTAGCATTATAGACGATTCCGATATAGACACTATTTTTCATAATAGGTCCTAAAGAAAATTTCCAAGATTTATCGGTCACAATTTCTTGCGAGTCCCCATCTTTATAATTAATTTGAAGTTTCGCAATAAAAACTGGTTTTCCAACTGTAATATCCTCCCTTAGATTTCTTCTTCCCCATTTTCTCATTGGCAAAGGATTGTAAAAACCGTTACCAAGTGACACTCCCAGACAATTATCACCATCCTTGATTAGAGAAGTGATATCGTATTCAGAATAATATATTCGCTTACTAAAGTCTGTCCAGGCTGGATCAAGTACATTTTCTTCAATACTATTTCCATTTATAGATGCTTTGAAATAACCCGCCGATGTAATACTCAATAAAACAGAATTAACAGCTTTATCTGTTTTAAATTCCTTTCTGAAAAGTGGTGATGGATGTTCCAAATAGAACATGGAGTCACTTTCTGGAAGTGCAATACCATCTTCTATCCAAAATGCATTATCATCTGCCCCTAAACTTGATACTATTTGATCAGGAGCACTATTACATGAACATAGCGTCAAAATACAAATCCCATAAAGTAGTTTCAATAATTTAATTCCCAGTATCAACAAATCATAATGGTAAAATTTGTTAGTGGTGGCATGTAGTGTATAATATTCTTGCCAAGAATAAATAAAGTTTAGACGCATGACAATCCTTAACTATTTGATATTTCATTAATTATACAAGTTTTATTTCGTTTAATTGTTCTTTAAATGGTTTTCTAAGCTTTCGCATTTTCTTCTCATTTTTTCTAGAATTGATAGGTAATGAGGATCATTTTTTAAATTTATCAATTGATTAGGATCTTTTTTTAAATCATGCAAATACTCGTATGCTGGATTTTGCTGAAAATAATTCGCATAAACATATCTCTCCTCATGGATTCCAACATATTTTGGAATTTTATCATGCTCCATTCTGTGTTCTATAAGAAATCGCTCTCGCCAAGGTTCAATTTTTTCATTATTTAAAATTGGTAGGAGACTTCTTCCTTGATAAATTTCAGGGATTGAAACTCCAGCTATGTCAAGTATTGTTGGAGTAATATCAATATTTAGCACTATTTTTTGGGAGGTGTTTACGGCACCTTTAGTTGACAATCTAGGATCAAAAATAATCAAAGGAACTCTTAGTGATTCATCATAATGAGTCCACTTACCAGCAAAACCACGATTACCCATATAATAGCCATTATCGGCAGCGAAAATAATTACAGTATTTTTATCCAGATCTTTCTCTTTTAATGCAGTAAGTACTCTATTAATTACATTGTCATATCCACTTATCATGCGGAGGTAAGCCCTCATATTAATTTGGTATTTTTCTTCGGTATCCCAACGCCAAAAATAACGTTCTCTATTTAAAGAATTCTTTAAAAAATCTGGATGACTTTCATATATCCCTGGATCAGATAATTTAGGTTTTGGCATTTCTACAAGAGCATACATATCAGAAACTATTTTAGGATAAGGGTAGTGCCCCTCATTCCCCGGGCTTGTATTGGCATCTACAGCATGCACAGAATTGAAACTTATAGAAAGGCAAAAAGGTTTATCAGAAGTTTGATTATTAATAAAATCTACCGCATCATCGCCACGAATTTCAGAAGAATGTCGCTTACTCCCATCTGCCAGTAGACCGAAATATGGAGTACTCTTAGCTGAAGGCTTAAAAAAGTCAAACATTTCCATAAGCATGCTATCGTGCATTTCAAGCTTTACTCCAAATTTCCCAGTAAAACCGGTTGTATATCCCGATCTTTTTAGTAAATATGGATAAGAACTAGTGATGAACTCTCTTTTAAGTGCTTCTTTACCGAAGGTATAATTGTGCTTGGATTCATATAATCCCGTAAAAATAGAAGCTCGACTTGCTGCACAAATCGGTGATGTAACAAATGCATTTGAAAACATAACCCCATTGTTAGCAAGTTTGTCTACTGTTGGTGTTTTCACAATAGGATGACCTGCAGCTGAAATCACATCATTTCGTTGATCATCAATTAAGATAAATAAAACATTTGGCCTATCCTCTTTATGATTTTCATAGTTGTTGCATCGAACATGCAATATGAGTATTATTGAATAAAAAAATATTTTAATTTTCATTGAATAATCTAAATCTAAAAATACTTCCCATTAGTCAGACTTGCAAGCTCCGAATTAAGAGTCACCAATAGAGCTCCCCTTTGCTAATATATGATGTATTAAGAATTTTTTAACATTTTTTAAGATTCTACTTTAACATTTTTTAAGATTCTACTTTAACATTTTTTAAGGAAATATAAAGAGAAATTAACTCTAAGCTCAATAATTTTAAGTTGTATATAAGTGTTTGGTTTTAGTTGATTGAAGGGCATGATAAGCAAATTAGTCTCTCCGTTTTGATTGC
>NZHT01000118.1 GCA_002691385.1 Flammeovirgaceae bacterium
TAGGCCAACAAAAAAGTCCCCATCAGGAAAATAAGAGGCATTGAATCCAGTACTCTGTAAAGTTGCACTTCCTAAATGATAAAAAGATATTCCTTCTTGCGCTAAAGTAGAAAGGGAATAGACTAGAATATAGAGCCAAGTAATAATTTTTTTCATAACTCGTAGCTCAATCGCACTTTACCTGATATTTTCACTTCTAGTGCATATTCCTCCAACAACGGTGTATAAATGGTAGGAGCCCCATCAGTAGTATTTAAGGTCATAATAATTTTGATAGTTTGCGTATCATTTAATGCGTCAACACCTTCTTCGGTCAACCAAACTTGATTGATATTAATCTCAGGTTCTTTGATATTAAAGGAAATTGAATTGAGATTTGGATTGGCTAAAACTTTGAAACCTTCTTCTAAAGAATATAGGACGTCACCGCTGGAATTCAAAAATTGAAGATTAAGTAGTGCTCCAAAGGGGAGGTTATTATAAGTTACGACCCTAAGTTGTAATGAGTCCAAAGTTGCTACATCTACGTCAACTGTAATAGAATCTAAATTTACTGGGACTACTAAATCATCGAGATGTAAACTCATAGGAAGTTCCAGTGACATATTTGTAAAAATTTGTGCGTCTTCATTGAAGTCCCTGTCGGGAATCGTATCTGGAGGGAGAAAAACTAAAATACTATCCTCAGGTAAGTCTGGATTGGCGATCATCGACATGCTCATGTATATATTTTCTGGCGTCCAACCCAGAAATTGATCAAAATCAGAACTGGTTTTATCAAGGGTAATAAGGGTTAAAGCAGCAGCGGTATCAGTGAGGCTTGGATTCAATATAGATCTCAATGAGTCATTGAGATCAAAAAAAGAATCATAGATTTCTAATTCTTTTCTTAAGGTATCCCCATCATCATTAATTTTCGTCCCATAAATTGCTAATTCGATGGCAATGGGCATGCGCAATTCATTTGTTATGTTAAAATTTAAAATAGGGTCTTCCAATAAAAAAGAGCCACTCTCAAATGTTTCAAAGAAGGGGATGCTGAAAGAGGATGTCGGAAAATCCACAGTTTGTCTTAAAAAAACAGCCAAATCAATATCCTGATCAGTACTTTCATCAGCTAATTTAATGGTATCTGATTCTTCGAAGCTAAAAAAAATCATTCCATTTTCGACTGTGTCTATGGTTAAAGAGGAGTCAGCATCATCTAATAAATCCATCAATTTATAGGTAGTTTCCCCAATAGGGAATGCATACAATCCGTTATTTTCAGATAATTTGAGACCTTCTAAGTCCAATTGATCCGAATTACAACTGCTGATCAATAACATGACGGCAACGCACAAATATGATGATTTTATCATTGTTTTTTAACTGTATTAATCGTAAGGTAGTGCAGTATTGTATTTTTGATTAAATCCCTTAACCCCTTGTAAACCACCTGTATGAAGCAATACAATAATACTTCCCTTTGCAATTTGCTCATTTTTAAGCATTTCCCAAAGTCTAAAGCACATCTTTGCTGTATATATTGGGTCCAAAGCTATTTTTTTCTCATTATAAAACCATTTCATGAAATTTATCAATTCAAAATCGAATTTTCCATAGCCACCAAAATTATTCTCTGAAAAAGTTTTGAAATTTGTTACTTTGATTTTTTCTTGAGTCAATAAGGCCTTAATGTTTTCATTTATCCAACTACCTCTTAGTGCGGAGAATCCCCAAACTTCTTGTTGCCCAGCTAAGCCTTTTAATAGACCAACCATCGTTCCCCCAGTTCCGATAGGGGTACAAAGAATATCGAAAGGAATGGTTATCTCTTCAGTGATTTCAGCACAACCCTGAATGGCGGCTTTATTGGTTCCACCTTCGGGGAGGACATAGATTTTTCCGTCGATATGGGCAGGGAAAGTGAGATGGGACTTGAAATCTGAAAATTCTTTACGAGGTAAAAAAACAAAAGTCATTCCGAAATCAGCTGCGGCTTTCAAGGTGGGATTGCTATTCACATTTAGTTCATCTCCTCGGATTAAGCCGATAGTTTTGAATCCATAGCGCTTTCCAGCAGCGGCAGTGGCAAAAACCTGATTAGAGTAGGCACCTCCATAGGTAAGCAGGGTATCTGCACCTATCTCTCTCGCGGCCATAAGGTTGTATTTTAATTTTCGAAATTTATTGCCAGACAATAAGGGGTCATTGAGGTCTTCTCTTTTGATAAAGATTCGGATATTCTGGGATTCCAAAAAAGGGGTTTTTAATTCTTCAACACGAGTTTTGGGAATTTCTACCAGCATACAACAAGTATAATTAAATTTGCAGAATGTCAGATAAATTACAAGTGGTTTTTGAGGAAGAATTGTTTGAACATTTTAGGCTTATCATTGATTTAAAACAAAGGCCTGTTCGGATCGACAAATTTTTAATGAAAAAAACACCAGATTTAACCAGAACTCAAATTCAAGAGTTCATTAAATTAGGATGGATCACTGTTAACTTTGAAGCAGTAAAACCAAATTACAAAGTGAGACCCAATGATGAATTGGTTGTTCTAATGCCAGAACCACAGCGAGAGCAGGAAATCATTCCCGAAGACTTACCCTTAGACATTCGATTTGAGGATCCAGATTTACTAATTGTACATAAGCCGGCAGGAATGGTGGTTCACCCGGCCTATAAAAATTGGTCTGGGACTTTAGTTAATGCATTACTTTGGCATTTTAAGCACTTGCCAGAAATGCAAGGAAATGAAGGGAGACCGGGTCTCGTTCACCGGATTGATAAGCATACCTCGGGCTTATTGGTCATTGCTAAGTCTGAAAAGGCCATGAAAGGATTGGCTAAACAATTTTATGATCATTCAATTGAGCGGACTTATTATGCTTTGGTTTGGGGGGAACCAGTACCTGCTGAGGGGATCATTGACGTTCAGTTGGGTAGAAGTTTCAAGGATCGCAGGTTGACCACCGCTTTTCCTAAAGGAGATTTTGGTCGTCATGCGGTGACTCATTACAAGACATTGCAATCTTTTCGTTATGTCAGTTTGATTCAGTGCAACTTGGAAACTGGGAGGACACATCAAATCAGAGCTCATATGAAGTATATCGGTCATCCCATATTTAATGATGCGACTTATGGGGGGGATCAAATTTTAAAGGGCACTATTTTCACCAAATACAAACAATTTGTTCAGAATTGTTTTAATATTATGCCTCGACAAGCCTTGCATGCTAAAACATTGGGGTTTGAACATCCAGTGACAAAAAAGGGAGTGAGATTAGATTCAGACTTGCCCTTAGATTTTATAGAGCTATTGGCTAAATGGAAGCGTTATATTAATTATATTGAAGATTAAGGATGACCAATACGGGCTAAAATCTCGTCTAAATATAAACGATCGTTTGCTAATCTTGGCACCTTATTTTGTCCCCCTAGCTTTCCCCTAGCTTTCATCCAGGAATTGAAAACGCCGGTAGCCACCGGATACACAACGGGAGCTATCAGGGCTAAATCTTTATGACGCTTGGCATCATAATCTGAATTAATTTCGCGAAGCACCTCATCTAGGATTAGGGTGAATCGCTCCAAGTCATTGGGGGGCCGCCGGAATTCAATCACCCATTCATGGCCTCCTTTTTTATTTTTTTCTAAATATCTTGGCCCCGCGGTGAAATTACTAATTTCAGCATTGGTTTTTAGACAGGCTACAGACATCGCTTTTTCAGCATTCGAAATCATCAGTTCCTCTCCGAAGGCATTGATGAAATGCTTGGTTCGCCCTATTATACGAATTCGGTGTGGATTTATAGACGTAAAGGTGATGGTATCACCGATATTATACCGCCAAAGACCAGCGTTAGTTGTGATGAGCAGGGCATATACTTGATTGATTTTAACTTGACTTATATCTAATGTTTCAGGCTGTTCCTCTTGGATGTGGCCAATGGGTATGAATTCATAAAAAATACCATAGTCTAGCATGAGTAACAGATCTTTTGAGTCTACTTGATCTTGGATCCCAAAAAACCCTTCAGATGCATTGTATGTTTCCACGTAATGCATTCCAGTACTAGGAATAAGTCTTTGAAATTGATATTCATAAGGGCCAAAAGCCACAGCTCCGTGGAAAAAAACTTCAAGATTTGGCCATATATTTAATATACTTTCTACTTTCTTTTCCTTTAGAATTTTTTCTAACAAAACCATCGTCCAAGTGGGAACACCCGAGATACTGGTGACATTTTCATCTATACAGGAAAGCATCATTTTCTCTAGTTTTTCTTCCCACTCATCCATTAGGGCAATATCTAAACTTGGTGTTCTAACTAATTGTGCCCACCAAGGGAGGTTACTGATGAGTACGGCAGAGACATCTCCATAAAAAGAATTGCTATTTTGGTCTAGCTGATTAACTTGATTACTGCCTCCAATGACCAAACTTTTGCCGGTAAACATTTTAGTGTTTTCAAAGTTGTTGAAATAGATAGACAATAGATCTTTACCCCCTTTGATGTGACAGTCTTGCAAGGCCTCATTGGAAACAGGAATGAATTTACTTCTTGCATTGGTAGTTCCTGAAGATTTGGCAAACCATTTAATTTCCGAGGGCCAAAGGACATTTTGCTCACCATGCATGATGCGGTTAATGTAAGGAAAAAGGTCTTGATAGCTTTGAATAGGAATTTGCTCTTTAAAACTCTTGAGATTTGTGATATTTGAAAATTTGTGTGTGAGACCATAAACAGTTTTTGAACCTTTTTTTACTAAGGTCTCCATCAACTCCGTTTGTACTTCGTAAGGATATTTCTGAAAGAGTTCAATTTGATGAATTCTTTTTTTCATTACCCAAGTAAAGATAGAATTAAAAAGGGCCATATTATACTTTGCGCTTTAATTCAAAATGTTGACCTAAATAAACGCGCCGAACTTGCTCATCATTTGCAAGTTCTTCGGCGGTTCCCGCTTTGAGTAAAGCACCTTCAAACATGAGGTAGGCCCTATCAGTGATGGATAGGGTTTCGTTTACATTATGATCGGTAATTAAAATACCAATATTTTTTTCTTTGAGGCGACTTACAATGCCTTGGATTTCTTCTACAGCAATGGGATCGACTCCAGCAAAAGGCTCATCTAAAAGTACAAATTTGGGATTAACAGCAAGGGCTCGTGCGATTTCCGTTCTACGGCGTTCGCCGCCAGAGAGCACCATGCCTTGATTTTTACGAACATGATTGAGACTGAATTCGCTAAGTAAAGATTCTAGCTTTTCTTTCTGATCGACTTTGTTCAACTTGGTCATTTCCAGTACCGCCAATATATTGTCTTCTACAGAAAGATTTCTAAAGACAGAGGCTTCTTGAGCGAGGTAACCAATTCCTAATTTGGCCCGTCGGTACATGGCCAGACCTGTGATGTCTTCATTGTCTAAAAATATGTGACCATCATTGGGCTTGATTAGGCCAACAATCATATAAAAAGAAGTTGTTTTTCCGGCACCATTTGGGCCTAATAAACCCACAATTTCGCCTTGTTTTACCGATACGGAAACTTGATTGACAACACTTCTTCCTTTGTATTTTTTGACAAGATTTTCGGCCCTTAGTTCCATCATAAATGTAAATTAATTATAGAATTTGATATCCCTAACGATTAGCTGTAGTCTTTTCCTTCCACGGAAATCATTTAAGTCAATGTGATAGGCCATTCGAAAACTTTTGGCTGCTAAAATAGGTCCTTTTAGGTTGCCCAGACCAAAAGCAATGGCATCGATTGGAGTATCTGTATCACTTTGAATCACTTGAATTTTAAGATGTTTTTCTTTGATTAATCTCGTACTTCCTACCAGTTTGACCTGATTTGTTACAAAAACAGGCTGATTATTCTGAGGGCCAAATGGTGTCATTTGATTGAGGATATTGAAATTTTTTAAATTGATAAAATTAAGGGGGATTTCGGCATCTACAATTAATTTGGGTTTTCCCGAGTCTGGCGGGATCGTATTTGTGACGATTTCCTCAAATCGTTTCTTAAAGGAATCTACTTTATCCGGCGCCAAAGACAGGCCGGCGGCAAATGCATGGCCACCGTACTGCAATAGTAGATCCGCACATTTGCCCAGTGCAGCATGGATGTCAAAACCCTCTACTGAGCGAGCAGATCCAGTGACTTTCCCATTACTTTTTGTTAAAATGATGGTAGGTCTGAAATAATATTCAATGCATCGGGATGCTACTATACCGACAATCCCTTTATGCCATTTGGGGTTAAAAAGCACTGTGCTTTTAGCACTATCCGGAAGTTCTTCACCTATCATTTTTAAGGCTTCTTCGGTGATTTTTCGATCAATATTTTGTCGTTTTTTATTTACTTCATTGAGGCGTTGTGCAAAATCTTTTAATTGGGCAGTATCCTCGCTAATGAGGAGGTCTACGGATTCATGGGCATGCTTTAAACGACCTGCTGCATTGATTCTTGGACCGATATAAAAAACTATATCTGAGATGCTGATTGGGGGTTTAATATTAGCGATGTCAATTAACGACTTTAGACTTTTTAGAGGATTTCGATTAATTTTTTGCATCCCAAAATAGGCTAAAATACGATTTTCTCCTACCATTGGTACGATATCAGAGGCGATGCTAACGGCTAACAAATCCAGGTAATTATAAAGAGACTCAAGGTCAAGGGAGTGCTGTAAACAAAACCCTTGCAAAAGCTTGAATCCAACGCCACAGCCACTGAGTTCTTTGAAGGGGTATGGGCAGTCTTTTCTTTTGGGATCAAGAACGGCAAAAGCTTTTGGAAGAAGATTTCCTGGAATATGATGATCACAAATGATTAAATCGATGCCCTTTTTTTTGGAAACATCTGCCATATTTAGGGCACGGATGCCACAATCTAGTGCGATGATTAATTTGCAATTTATCGAAGCGGCATATTCGATGCCTTGTTCAGAGATTCCGTAACCCTCCGTGTAACGATCAGGAACATAAAAGTTAATATTTTCAGTATGATTTCTCAAGAATGAATACATCATCGCAACCGAAGTGGTCCCGTCAACATCGTAATCACCATATATTAAAATATTTTCATCTCGAGCCAATGCCTGCGAAAGCCGATTGACAGCTAGGTCCAGATCTTTCATTAAGAAGGGGTCATGGAGAGTGTCGAGGTTGGGACGAAAGAAGGTGTACGCTTTTTCAAAATCAGTTATGCCACGATGGATTAAAAGGCCACCTAATGTGGGATGGATATTGAGTTGACTGGCCAACCATTGTGCTTGTAACTCATCAATTTCAGAAAACTCCCATTTTTTATCCATAGAGGTCAAATATTATGTTTTAAATCGGGTAAACCTAGAATAAAATTTAAGATCTCCCCGATGGGCTTTAAAATGATCAATATTTTAACGAAATTTAGAAAAAATATGGATATCCCAATCAATCAAATTTGGAATTTTATAGACTTGCATACCGCTGAGCCCCCTATGCAGTGTTATTCTTTGCATGCTGCCAACGTCGTCATGACCGGACTCGATGCGCAGTCGATTGCTGACTTGACCAAAAAAAGGGGATACGACACGGAACTTTTACCCTCTTTGTTCACCTATAGAGAAATTTTGTGGCAGCCCAACGTTTTCGAAAAACCACAATTATGTATGCCATCTATAAGGATATTTAAGGCATTTTGTGAGGAGAAAGCAGCGGAATATGATCAAGAGAAAGGGAAAATATATGAAATTTATAGTGGCTTATTGAGGGGCTTGGCTGAAAATTGTGAGCGCGCTCTTAAGGATTTGGGGAAAAAGCGGCAACCTGTTTCTATACATAGAGTGCTGAAAGAGTTGAGAAGACGAAGTTTCCCAATCATTAAATTTTTTATAGATCATCCACAAAACCGAAATGATTATTACCATGAAGCAGTCAATAGGTTAAATTATGCCGTTAAGATATCTATAACAGAATTTAATACCCGTTTTACGGAGTTTGAGGAGCCTTTTTGGCGAGTAGAGAATGAAAAAGCAATTTCAAAGAATAACATGCGAGAGGCACAAAAAAATACAACGAAGGGGGAAGATTTTGTAAATCAAGAAAAAGTAGTTTTTTGAGAAACTTTTTAATGCAGCATTGAGTTTTTTATTTCAAAGATGAGCCAAAAGACCACTCACAAAACAACGTTTTTATTCAAAAACTTAGCTAAAGGAATCCTTTGGTTGGGAGCCTTGATTTTGGGGTATGGGATCATCCAAAAATATTTTGGCTTTGATTTAAAAGTTTTTTTGGGACCCTTATATGAATATACTACGGTTATCTATTTTATTTTTCTTGTATCTGAGATAATTTTTGGAATCATTCCTCCAGAAATTTTTATGTTTTGGGCGGCCATAAAAAACCTCTTACAGTTATACTTACAACATGTGATTGCCTTGATGTTCATTTCTTATTTTTCCGGCATTATTGGATACTTGATTGGGAGAAAATTTTCAGATTCAAAATTTTATAGACTTTTAAGAATAAAACGTTTAGGAAAGTTTGAAAAATATTTCAATCAATTTGGTGGATTTCTTGTCGTTGTTGCTGCCCTGACACCAATTCCCTTTTCAGGAATTTGTATGTTGGTAGGATCTGTAAAATATGATTTTAAAAAATTCATCTGGATTTCGATGTCAAGATTCATAAGGTTTATTGTGTATGCAGCTATCGTTTGGGAGGCTAATTTATTAAATTAAATGGGGAAAAAAGGTGTTTTATTAGTAAATTTGGGGACTCCAGATTCAACCAAGGTTTCAGATGTAAGAAAGTATTTGAGGGAGTTTCTCATGGATAAAAGGGTGGTAGATATTCCCTATGTGTTGAGATGGATTTTAGTAAATTTGATTATCGCCATATTTAGAGCACCCAAATCAGCAGTAGAATATCGAAAGCTGTTTACCGACAGGGGTTCCCCACTTAAATTTTATACCGAAGATCTTACAGCGATGGTACAGAAGAAGCTACCAAAAGATCATGTAGTTGAGTTTGGGATGAGATATCAAAGTCCTTCTATCGAAGAAGCCATAAAAAGGCTCATGGATCAACGAGTTTCTGAGATCAAAGTGATTCCTCTATTTCCTCAGTACGCTTCTGCGACTACAGGATCAGTGATAGGCAAGGTAATGGAATTGACCAGGGAATGGCAGATCATTCCTAAAATAAGTTTTGTATCACAATTTTTTTATCATCCTCTTTTGATAGAGACTGTAGTAGATCAGGCGCAACCTTTTCTCAAGGAAAATGATTATGATCATTATTTGTTCAGTTATCATGGGTTGCCTGAGCGCCAGATTAAAAAAGGATCGGTAGACAAGCATTGTAAATTGGGATCTTGTTGTGCTGCTTTGGTGCCAAAAAATCAATTTTGCTATCGTGCTCAATGCTTTGAAACCACACGACTTATCGCGGACAAAATGAAGATTAACGAAGCTGATTATACAGTTTGCTTTCAAAGTAGATTGGGTAGAGATGAGTGGATTAAGCCTTATGCTGAGGATACGTTAGAAAAATTGGCGGCTGAAGGGAAGAAAAGCATCTTGGTATTTTCACCAGCTTTTGTTTCGGATTGCTTGGAAACAACCATTGAGGTAGGAGAGGAGTATAAAGAAAATTTTATCAAAGCAGGAGGGACAAGATGGGATTTAGTCCCAAGTCTTAATGCCGAATCTAAATGGGTAGATTGCGTAATAGATATGGTTAAGTAATAGCCATAATTTAAGAATTATCTAAACTAAATCTTTACTTTTTGTATCTTGCTAAGATGAAAAATTTACTCAGTGTCTGTTTTTTTTTGTTGGCAGCAAGCGTCGGAGCACAAACTGACGTCACCTTATTTGACCATTACATCAGATCCCAAGGGGCAAATATCGTACAAGATTTTGTTTCTTTATTGGAGATTCCCAACGTGGCCAATGACCTTCCCAATATTAATAAAAATGCCCGATACATCATGGGCCAGCTNGACCAACGGGGNGTTTCNACACAACTGTTGGAGCATCCAGGAGTTCCGCCTATAGTTTTTGGCTATTTAGCTTCANAAAAGGCCACACGCACCCTTGCATTTTACGTACATTACGATGGTCAACCGGTTGACAAAACCCGTTGGAAACATGACCCGTGGACTCCAAAAATGTATGATAAATCCTTAGCAGAGGGAGGCCGAGAGATCCCTTTTCCAAAAGAAGGGGAAAAAATAGATCCAGAATCTTGTGTTTATGCGAGGTCGGCAGGTGATGACAAAGGCCCTATTATTGGTATTTTGACGGCGATTGATGCGATGCAGCTCGAAGGAGTTGAGCCGACTTCTAATTTTGTTTTTTTCTTTGAAGGCGAAGAGGAGGCAGGATCAGAGCATCTTAGAACGTATCTGGAAGATCATTCGGAATTACTTGAAGATATTGATTTATGGATGTTCTGTGACGGACCCATACACCAATCAAGAAAACCACAATTGGTTTTCGGAGTTCGAGGGGTTACCGGATTTGAGGTTACCACTTATGGATCCAATAGGTCTTTGCACAGTGGTCATTATGGAAACTGGGCCCCGGTACCGGGACAAAGCTTGTCTTCGTTGATTGCGAGTATGAAAGATGAAAACGGCAATGTCGCTATTGAAGGGTTTTACGATGACGTAGACCCGTTGACGACCGATGAAATAGAGTCTATGGCCAATATCCCGCAAATTGACGCCCAACTCAAAAAAGAATTAGGTCTGAATGATACGGAAGGATCTGAGACACTTTACGAACGCCTTTTGTATCCCTCGCTTACCATTAAAGGGATCAATAGCGGGAATGTTGGCCCCAAGGCAAGAAATGTCATTCCGGCAAGTGCTACCGCTTCCATCGGTATCCGATTGGTTAAGGGAAATGATCCAGATAAAATGATTGATCTTGCAGAAAAGCACATGGTTAAGCAAGGTTATCATATCGTTCGGGAAGATCCAGATGAGGCGACTCGTTTGGCTTATCCGAAGATTGCCAAAGTAGTCAGAGGATATGGCTATCCTGCGGCAAGAACGTCTATGAATAATCTATATGCACAACAGATCGTGTCAAGGGTAAAAGAGGTTACTGGAGATGAACTGATTTTGTTGCCAACACTTGGAGGGTCATTACCGCTTTACCTATTTACAGACGTATTGAAAAAACCAGCTCTGGTTGTGCCAATAGCCAATCATGACAACAATCAACATGCGGCCAATGAGAATATACGTGTAGAAAACCTTTGGTATGGGATTAAACTGATGGGGGCCATTATGACCATGGCGCCAGAATAGTACAAAGTTGAGATAAATTATTTTGTTGGGTGTATCAGTTTACTGAGGGTCTCTACCGTGTAAGCAATTTCCTCTTTGTTATTATATTTACTGAAAGAAAATCTTACGGCCCCTCTTTTGGGATCTCGATTCAATTCAGCTAAGACATGCGAGCTGATATTTGATCCACTAGAGCAGGCACTTCCTCCTGAGGCAGAAATCCCAGAGATATCTAAATTGAAAAGGAGCATTTCATTATGGGGAGTGGGTGGTAGACACACATTTAATACCGTATACAAACTGTCATTGAGATCGGCACATTGTCCATTGAACTGAACGTCAGGAATCTTTTTCATCAATTGATCAATCATGTATTTTTTGAGATTTAGGATTTGTGATTTTTGTTCGTTAAGCTCTTTGCAGGAAATTTCTAAGGCTTTTGCGAGCCCCACAATTCCATAAACATTTTCGGTACCTCCTCGCATGTTTCTTTCTTGTGCACCTCCGTTTATAAAAGGATTGATTTTATGGTGGGAGTTGATATAAAGAAATCCAACCCCTTTAGGCCCATTGAATTTGTGGGCAGAACCGACTAAAAAGTCTACCGGCAAAACAGATAAATCAAGTTCAATGTGGCCCATGGTCTGCACAGTATCTGTATGGAATAGGGCTTCGTATTGATGGGCCAAGGCGCCTATTTTTTTTAAGTCAATAAGATTACCTATTTCATTATTGGCATGCATAAGTGAGACCAAAGTTTTTTTTGAAGGGATCTTTAAGAGAGTTTCTAAATGTTCTAGATCAATTTGACCCGCTTCTTTTAAATTGACAAAGCTTAATTTTACGAGCTGCTGCCGGGACAAGAGTTCTGCGGTATGCAAGACAGCATGATGCTCAATCTTGGAGGTGATGATATGATCGACTCCAAGGGAGTTTACACAACCGAAAAGGGTTGCATTATCGGCCTCTGTTCCTCCGGAAGTAAAAAAGATTTCACCCGGAGATGTTTTTAACAAAGTCGCGACTTTACTACGGGATCTTTCAATATGAGCCCTTACTGTTCGACCGTGCCCATGGATAGAAGAAGGATTCCCAAAATATTCAAGCATCAGCGGCTTCATGGCCTCAAATACGATAGGATCGAGTGGAGTTGTAGCTGCGTTGTCTAAATATACCTTCATCAAGAGTAAATTAATTAATCTGTAATTATTTCTTTAATATCTGAAATAATTTTATTTGCTAAATGATCAGCGGTGACCAAATTTCCCGCTTCTGCAAATATTCTGATGATCGGTTCTGTGTTTGATTTTCTGAGATGTATCCAGTCGTTATCAAATTCTATTTTCAAGCCATCGATGGTGTTGCTTGGGTGTTTGTCATATTTCTTTTTAAGAGTTTTCAGAATCACATCGATGTTGGTTTCGGGTGTGAGTTTAATTTTATTTTTTGAGATAGAATAATTGGGGTACTGGGCTCTTAACATCGAAGCAGGTCGATCAAATTGGGCTAAATATGAAAGAAATAGGGCTATTCCGACCAAAGCATCTCTGCCATAATGCAATTCAGGATAGATGATGCCACCATTGCCTTCCCCACCAATTACGGCAGCTACTTCTTTCATTTTGGCAACAACGTTGACTTCTCCGACGGCAGCGGGATGATAAATTCCCTTTCGTTTCTCTGTGACTACCTTTAAGGCATTGGTACTACTTAGATTAGAAACGGTATTACCTGGAGTTTTTGAAAGCACATAGTCACTCACAGCTACTAAGGTGTATTCTTCACCAAAAGGCTCTCCATTTTCACTGACTAAAGCTAAGCGATCTACGTCTGGATCAACCACGATGCCCAAATCAAACTTACCGTTTTTTATCTCTTTACAAATTTGGGTGATGTTTTCGGGTACGGGTTCAGGGTTATGGGCAAAGACACCTGTAGGGTCTCCGTTTATTTGAACCATCTCTACTTCTAGTTTTTCTAGTAATAAGGGAATTGCAATCCCTCCTGTGCTGTTAACTGGATCTAGAATGATTTTGAATTTTTTAGCTTTTATGCTCGGGACATCTACTAGAGCTAGGCTGAGAATTTTATCAATGTGATTTAAAAGAGTAATTTCATTGTGAATAATTTCTCCAATATTTTTACTTTCTTCAAAAGAATAATCACTATTTTCCGCACGTTTGAGGACTTCTGTCCCAAATTCTGCTGAAATAAATTCACCAGCGTCATTTAATAACTTTAAGGCATTCCATTCCACGGGATTATGACTTGCCGTGATAACGACACCTCCCTGTGCTTTTTCGGCCACGACAGCCATCTCAACTGTTGGAGTAGTACTTAAGCCCGTATCAATGACATCAATGCCTTGGGCAATCAATGTATTGGATAAAAGGATCCCAATCATAGGTCCGGAAGACCTTGCGTCTCGTCCAATGACTACCTTAGGCTTATTAAATCTTGACTTAAGGATTTCTCCGAAAGCAGCGGCATATTTTACCACATCCAATGGTGATAGCGTTTCGCCTGGGTATCCGCCGATGGTTCCGCGAATACCAGCTATAGATTTTATTAATGTCAAGTTTTGGTTTATTTAGGGGGTTGAATTTTTAGATAAGGTTAAAATCAGTTGAACTTTCCCAATATTTTGGTTACTTCAGATTCATTTTTTTCACAGGGGGCTCCTGACACGACTGTTTTACCACAATAGCCACAGGTAGCTCCTTCTGGATTAAGATATGGATTTTGTGAGGCACAGGTTCCCTTAAATTCTCCTTTATTTAAAAATATTAAGCGTACTGACATACCCACAAAAAAGAGAGCAACAAAACTAATGCTTAAGAATATTGTGATCATAAACTACTTTTCGCAAAGTTAATAATTGAGAAGGTTAACTTTACAATAGTTTTGTAATAAGATTTAATTTTTGATATGGGGAAAAAAATAATCAGGGTTCCGGATTTTGAAAGATCTGAAAAATTAGAAGCCTTTAATCGCTTACTGACTATTATGGATGAGCTTAGGGTAAATTGTCCTTGGGATAAAGAGCAGACGATGGAGAGTCTGCGTCATCTGACCATTGAGGAAATGTATGAGCTGTCTGATGCCATTTTGGAAGGGAATTTAGAAGAGGTTGAAAAAGAGCTGGGCGATCTTATGCTGCACTTAACGTTTTATGCAAAATTAGGATCTGAGAAGAAAGCTTTTGATATGGAGACGGTATTGAATGGGATATGTGATAAATTAATTCGAAGGCATCCCCATATTTATGGAGATACCTTGGCTGAAGACGAGGCTACAGTCAAAGCCAATTGGGAACAGATCAAGCTAAAAGAGAAGGGGAATTCATCGATTTTTGGAGGGGTGCCCCGATCTTTACCAGCCCTAGTTAAAGCTATTAGAATTCAAGAAAAGGCAAGTGGAATAGGGTTTGATTGGAAAAATGGGGAACAAGTTTGGGCCAAAGTAGAGGAAGAAATCAAAGAATTTAAGGCCGAAGTACAGGTAGAAACAGAAAATTCAAATCGGACCAATGAGGAGTTTGGAGACGTTCTATTTTCTTTAATTAATTACGCTCGATTTCAAGGGATTAATCCAGAAGAAGCCTTGGAGCGGACCAATAAAAAATTCATTAAAAGATTTCAGTATTTAGAAACGGCATCAAAAAGAGCAGGAAAATTACTTGCTGAAATGACCTTATCAGAAATGGATATTTATTGGGAGGAGGCTAAAAAGAGCGAAAAAAGGTAGGATGTCTCAAGAAAGGCCATAAAACAGTTAATTCTTTATTAAAAGAATTTCAACTTTCAAATGAGAAGTCCAGGNGAGATCACTTGCTAAATCCTTTATAATCAAAGATTTAGATTTTTAGTAACCTTTGTTTTTTTGTTTGTGTACCATTNTGAGGNNCACATAAATTAATATTAGAAATAAATGATGAGTAAATTGTGTACCATTTTCCGTTATTTTTATAATAGAACCTTGTTCTTAATTATCTTATTGTTGTTGACAAGTTGTTCAACTATAAGACCCCAAAAAAAGGGTAAAGCAATACCTCTAGATTATATTTCTGAAGTTAAGTTTAAGACCAACAAACAACTTATTATTTTAAGTGGAAACCTTAACGGTATAAACAAGGACTTTATTTTTGATACTGGAGCTGATTATTCTTTAATTCAAAGAGATTCATTAATTGGAATTAAAGGAAATTATAAGGGAGCTTCCAAAAGAAAGATGAAATTAGGTAGTGAATACATAAACTCATTAAAGATAGGGGGGATTGACTATCAATTAAATAATCACATGGTTATAGTACAGTAGAGTTTATGTTCAAAGCTTGCTTGGGCTCTTGTTTGTGGATCCAAGTATTGATTAGCAGAATTTTTGGAGCAGAATCATAATGTTAAAATTGTTACGAAGAGTTTTGAAAAAGTGCTTTAAATGGATCAGTCAGGTTTGGAACTCTTGAATGCAGTTCGGGCAACCTATCATCGACAAAAAATCAAGTTACTGTTCAGCTGTTTAACGGGTTAGTCCAATAAGGGCCATGGGTAATCTGATCTGATGTATGGTGAGCATAAGGGAACGGCATTATTTAATCATATGAAAGTCTGTGGAGCCTATTTAAAAACTGAGCCCAAGGCGATTTTAGGTTACAAAGCAATTATTCGGGAAATCACATGCAGTTTGAAACTAAATGGAGGGCTTTTTTGCCTTTCAAAAGTCAAAAAATACCACTATTCTGCTTATTAACATTTGATAAGTTATACACTAAAAAAAAATAAATAAAACATAAAACATTGGTTATTAGCAAGTTATAAATAATTAAGGAATAAAAAAAAGTGTGGATAATTATTAACTCATTGATTATTAATTTATTATGATCAATGAGTTAATTACTCTTTGGTTTGTCGTATCAGATGAGTACGATAGGTGTTGAAAATTCTTGATTTGGAGAGAAATCCTACGTATTTACCATCATCTATAACTGGTAAGTTCCAAGCGTGAGATATTTCAAACTTGTTCATTACCGTTTGCATATTGTCATATGATGAAACTTGGGTAGGTACTTGGGTCATGAGCGTATTGATCGTTACGTGTTTTCTCTTCGACTCGTCAAACATAATTTCACGAATATGGTCCAATGTGATGATCCCTTTCAAGGCACCATCTTCGTTTACAACAGGGAAAATATTTCGTTTACTTTTTTTGACCAGAGGAATCAATTCATTGAGCGTAGCCTCAGGTGTAATGCTCAGTAGATCTGTTTCAATCATCTTTTTTAAACTGATTTTATTCAAGACCATCTTATCCCGGTCATTAATTACGATATCTCCTCGTTTGATCAGGTTTCGCATATAAATAGAATGTTTCTCAAAATAGGTTACCGTCACATAGGAGATGGCAGAAACGAGCATTAGGGGAACAAATAATAGATATCCACTAGTAATTTCGGCAATCAAAAAGATGGCTGTCAAGGGGGCATGAAGTACCCCACTCATGACTCCACACATTCCCACGAGGGTAAAATGACTCAAGCTGACAGGAGCTTCTGGATAAATCCATTGAAAAATTAGACCAACTAAAAAGCCAACTAATCCACCCATATATAAAGAGGGGGCAAAAATACCTCCGCTACCTCCTGCACCCAACGTTAAACCTGTAGCGATGGGCTTGAGGAAGATAAGACATAAGATTGCTAGTGGAACAAGCCATTTATGGGTAATCCCGAAGAGTTCAGTAAAATAATTAGATTCAAATAATGAGGGAGGTGTTCCCTTCAAAAGATTAATTACCATATGGTAACCCTCGCCATAGAGTGAAGGAAAAATCAAGAGAAATAATCCCAATGAAAGACCACCTAGTAGGGCTCTAAAAGTGGGCTTTTTAATTTTTTGAATACCATCTTCAGTACGCAAAAGCGTTCTCGTAAAATAAACAGATGCGGCACCACAGCAAAGACCTAATATCAGATAAAAGGGAGTGGACCAAGCTGAAAAGTCTTCAGTGAGTTTGAAGGAAAATAAAATATCATCGCCCAGCAAAATTAAAGACACTAGCTGGCCGCATACCGAGGCAATTAGGATGGGAATAAATTTATTTATAGTCACATCTGTCAACATAACTTCAACGGCAAAGATGACACCGGCTATTGGAGAATTGAAAATAGCTGATACGGCAGCGGCTGCTCCACATCCAATCATTAAGGTTCTTTTTTTATAATCAAGATGTGCCAGACTCGCCAGGTTAGATCCTATGGCTGAGCCCGTGACTACAATAGGGGCCTCCAACCCTGCTGAGCCACCAAAGCCGACCGTAATGGCACTAGTCAGCATGTTTGAAAACATTCTTGTTTTTCGAATTATGGAAGACCTTTTGGAGATGGCATACAAAACTTTACTGATTCCATGACCTGTGCTTTCTTGAATTAAGTATTTGGCAACAAATACAGTTAGCAAAATACCTATTACGGGATAAAACACCCATAAATATTTCCAATTCGTCACTTCAATATTATTTTGAAGTACCTGCTCAATTAGGTGAACGGTTGTTTTGAGAGTTACTGCCGCCAGGCCTGCTGAAAGGCCTACAAAGCCTGATATGATCAGGGTGAAGTTGTTGTCATTGATGTGTTTGAGACGCCAAATGAGTAGAGGCATTAAGGGATTTTGAGAGCTCATATCATTATGCCGAAAGGGGTTTAAATGTAATTAGTTTTAAATAAATGAAGCCTGCTGCTTAACAAGAGCTTCTTCTACATATTGGAAGGTTGAAAGAATTTCAGGTAGACCATCTACTACGGCGACATTGTGTTCGAAATGAGCAGAGGGTTTCCGATCTGCCGTAACAATGGTCCAGCCATCGGATAATTGAATGACATTTTTAGTACCTAGGTTGATCATGGGCTCAATAGCTAAAACTAGACCCTCTTTTATTTTACGACCACTGCCTCTTTTTCCAAAGTTGGGAACCTCTGGAGCTTCATGCATTTTTTTACCAAGCCCATGGCCAACTAGTTGTCGTACTACCCCAAACTGATGCTTTTCAGCATGNTGCTGGATAGCATAACCAATGTCTCCGATNCGTTTACCCANGANCATTTGTTCAATNCCTAAGTAAAGGCTCTCTTTGGTAATTTNCAATAATTTTTTAATTTCANAGGAGATTTCTCCTACGGCGAAGGTAAAAGCATGATCTCCNTAATAGTTGTTTTTTAATGCTCCACAATCTANTGAAATAATGTCTCCATCTATCAAGGGTTTGTTGTTAGGNATGCCATGCACNACTTGCTCATTGACCGAAACGCACAAGGTNGCGGGNAAATCATAGAGNCCTAAAAAACCAGGCAGGGCACCTTGATCTCTAATGTATTCTTCTGCCTTTTTATCTAATGTNTTTGGGGAGATACCTGGCTTTATGATTTCTGCTAGGACACCTAGAGTCCGTGAAACGATCAATGCACTTTCTCTAATTAATTCGATTTCTTCTTTGTTTTTGTAATGGATCATGATCTCTTAGGAAAACAAAGATAATAACAAAAAACCCTGACAGATTCTGTCAGGGTTTCATTTTTTTTTTAACCTGACTAAGATTTAGGTATATTTTCTAATACTTCCTTTATAGGTACTCTAACTCCATCTCTATATGAAATGATCCAAGCGTCGGAAACACCCATTTCACGCATGTATTTTTTAAAGGTATCGGCTTCCCAGTAATCTGTAAACACACCCAAGGTGTATCTCATTAACCCATCCTCACCTACTTCTCCAAAAAAGCTGTCAGACTTATCTAGATACTTACTTAGATCTTTGTTTTGAAAGGCTCCGATTTGAACCTTAAAAGCAATCCCTTTGACAGTGGGTCTCTTTTTGGTCATTTCACCTCCTGAATTCGTTACCCCTTCTTTTGTTTTTTTTGCGGATGCTGCCATTCGCGTTCTCATTTCTTTCATTTGTACTTCGTACTGAGCAATCTGATTGTCTTTTTCCTTGTTTGCAGCGTCGTTTGCAGATAATTCATCATTTAAGCTTGTTACTTGTCCTTTTAATCCCTTATTTTCATCAACAAGCGATTTATATTGTTCAGGCGTCAGTGATTTGACTCTTTTTTTCCATTCTTTCTTTTCTTTTTTTGATAATTGACTCATCGCATCGAAAGATACTGTTAAGCCTAAAACCAAGATAAATAAGGTTGTAAATTTTTTCATTTTGAATAATTAAGTAAGAACTACGTAGTTATTGGGCTTAAAGTAAGATAATTAACCTTTAATATCCAAAATTAAGCCTTGATTGATCCGATCATGTCCTCTGGTCGTACCCATTCATCGAATTGGGCTTCGCTCACCAATTCAAGAGCCAATGCTGCTTCGCGTAGCGTAGAACCTTCTTCATGGGCTTTTTTTGCAATTTTTGCGGCATTTTCGTATCCAATATGAGGGTTTAAGGCAGTTACTAGCATAAGAGATTTTTCCAATTTATCTTTAATAACAATATAATTAGGCTTAATATCGACCGCACAGTTGTCGTTAAAGGATTGACATGCATCTCCTATTAGTCGTGCGGAGTTAATGAGATTATAGGCCATCATGGGTTTGAATACATTGAGTTCAAAATGGCCACTCATCCCTCCGATGGTCACTGCCACATCATTTCCCATGACTTGTGCACAAACCATCGTAAGGGCCTCGCATTGTGTAGGATTAACTTTTCCAGGCATAATCGAAGATCCAGGCTCATTTTCGGGAAGTATGATTTCACCAATACCACTTCTTGGTCCCGAACCTAGCATACGGATATCGTTACCTATTTTCATTAAGCTCACGGCCAACTGCTTCAAGGCGCCATGGGATTCTACTATAGCATCATGGGCGGCTAAGGCTTCAAATTTATTATCTGCCGAGACAAAAGGAATTTCTGCATGTTTGGCGATGTATTGGGCGACTAACTGGGCATATCCTTTAGGGGTATTGAGACCTGTACCCACTGCTGTTCCTCCCAAAGCTAATTCTGACAAGTGATCAAAAGTATTTTTCAGGGCTTTGAGGCCATGATCTAATTGTGAAACGTATCCAGAAAATTCTTGTCCTAGACTCAAAGGCGTTGCATCCATGAAATGCGTTCTACCAATCTTAATAAACTCTGAAAAACTTTTTGCTTTTTTGTCAAGCGTATTTCTCAGCAACGTTACGGCCGGTATGGTTTTTTCTACCAATATTTTGAAGACCGCGATGTGCATGGCCGTTGGAAAAGTATCATTTGAAGACTGGCTTTTATTCACATCATCATTGGGGTGGATGATTTTTTTCGCATCCGTTAATTGACCTCCTTGGAGGACATGACTCCGATTGGCGATGACCTCATTGCAATTCATATTGGATTGCGTTCCAGAGCCGGTCTGCCAAACAACTAATGGGAATTGATCATCCAACCTTCCTTTTAAGATTTCATCACATACTTTGGTGATTATGCTTGCTTTTTTGGGATCTAAGACGCCAAGGCTTGCGTTGGTCTCAGCAGCGGATTTTTTTAAAATGGCAAAGGCGCGAATGAGTTCGATGGGCATGGTCATATTTGTATCTCCAATTTTAAAATTNTTCCTTGATCGCTCGGTTTGCGCCCCCCAATATTTGTCAGCGGGAACTTTAACCTCACCCATGGTGTCATATTCNAGACGATATTCCATATATGTAATGGTTTGATTGAAGAACAAAAGTAGAGATTAAGTTGGAGACGATAACAATAATTCNCAGGTAAGCAAATAAAAATNTGTGTACTCTTATNTCTTGNTTCATTNAAGANTTAATAGTANNTTTGTTGTTTAGAATGATTCTAAATAAATGAAGTCGATNAAAATATTAATTTCGGATTTTCAGTTCTTGACCAGANAAGGCCTTATCAAGCTTATAGAAGNGATTCAACATTTCGACTTGGTAGGGATTCTCGAANATCAAGAGCAATGGATTGANAAGGTNACTCAAGGACAGCCAGATGTTTTGATTTTGGATTACCCGNANAATCAATCGGAAATCAATGCTNCTCTCACCGAGTTTATTAAGTTGCAAGNTAACAATATTCTGATAGTTACTAATGAAGNTGAAANAGGCCACATTCAAAACTTGCTGAGTTTAGGCGTCAAAGGAATTGTGANCAAAAAATGTAGCCAAANAGAAATNATCCATGCCATTGAATCGGTGGCAAAGTCTAACCGATTTTTTTGTAATAGTATTTTAGAAATAGTCATGGCTCCCCATAAAGAGGTAGTAGCCAACCAAGAGTCCACGGATTTATCTAAGCGTGAACTTGAGGTGCTCGAATTGATTGCAAAGGGCTATAGAACAGCAGATATAGCCGAAAATCTGTTTGTAAGTATTCATACCATCAACTCTCATCGAAAGAATATTCTGAAAAAATTAAAACTTAAATCGCCTGCACAACTAATTGTATATGCCCTTGAATCTAAATTAGTCCAAGTTTAACATTGTTTAGTTTCGAAACTCTTTTAAAAGAATAGGAGAAAAACATTATTTTTGAAGTCATAAACTTCTGATTCCAATGACTTTAGACGAAGTATCAAATCTTTCAAAATCTTACATTGTTACTGAGGTAAAAAAACATCCCCTTACTACCAAGCTGGTAGATATGGGCTTATTTTCAGGTAAGGAAGTTAAGTTACTTTTCAAAGCTCCTTTTGGTGATCCCATTGCCATTGATGTTCAAGGTTACACGTTGTCTTTAAGAAAGGAAGAGGCCGCATTAATTTCTGTAGCGTGAAGGCCGCACTTGTTGGAAATCCAAATGCAGGCAAGACCTCGATCTTCAATTTACTGACTGGACTTGATCAAAAGGTAGGTAATTACCCGGGTATTACCGTAGATAAAAAATGGGGGCATTTTAATCATCAGGGAACCGATGTGGAACTGCTTGATTTGCCAGGTCTTTACAGCGTCTATCCAAAGTCTCAAGACGAAGAGGTGGTTTTTCAAGTACTGTCTCAAAAAGATCATCCAGACCATCCTGACTTAGTGATCGTGGTGATGGATGCCACCAATCTAGAGCGAAATTTGTTTCTTGCTACTCAGATACTTGACTTAGGAATACCCTCTTTATTGATTGCAAATATGATGGATTTAGTGGATAAGGACCCGTTCGATATCAATCTTGAAAAACTCAGTGAGTTATTGGGGGGAGTACCCCTGATCCCTTTCAATGCGCGCTTGACACAAGACCTGGCCCATTTGAAATCCGCCCTTTTGGGTGTTTCTTTAGAGGCGGCTCCCAAACCTCATGCTCATGAATTTATAGATTTGAAAGATTGGAATTTGGGCATACAAGAGGAGGTCGCCTTGGGAGAAGCACGGTATAAAAGAATAGGTCAAATATTATCTTTCTGCCAGCCTTCGCCACGCCAAAGGTCAGTGAAGCATCAAAAATGGGATCAAATCCTTACCCATCCCTTATGGGGCTATCTCATTTTTTTATCTCTTTTGGCCCTTATTTTTCAAAGCATTTTTGCCTGGTCTGAGGTGCCCATGAATTTAATTGACACGGTTTTTTTGAGCATGAGTCAATGGGCACAAGCCACCTTGCCTACCGGGCCCTTGACCAATTTGATTTCGCAAGGATTAATTCCAGGATTGGGAGGAGTCATGATTTTTATTCCACAAATTGCGCTGCTTTTTGGTTTCATTTTTGTTTTGGAAGAAACGGGTTACATGGCGCGCGTAGTCTTTATTACCGATCAATTGATGCGACCTTTTGGTTTAAACGGGCGCAGCATTGTACCGCTCATATCGGGCATTGCTTGCGCTATACCTGCTGTGATGGCTACACGTATCATAGACCATTGGAAGGAACGACTTATTACCATCATGGTGGTGCCCTTGATGAGCTGCTCGGCGCGACTTCCCGTGTATACCTTATTGATCGCATTGGTTGTGCCTGACGTTTCATGGGGGATTTTTAATTTGAAAGGCATGGTGCTGATGGCTTTATACCTAGTAGGTTTTGTAGCGGCTCTGCTTTCGGCCCTTTTTTTTAAGCGAATCTTGAAGACCAAAGAAAAGAGCTTTCTGGTCATGGAGTTGCCAGATTATAAAACCCCGCGTTGGTCGAATTTGGGTCTCACTATGCTGGAAAAAAGCAAAGTATTTGTTTTGGAAGCAGGGAAAGTGATCTTGTCTATTTCTGTGATTTTATGGGTATTGGCCAGCTATGGCCCAGACGATCAGATTGCATCTGCCATCGCAAAGATTCCAGTACCTACCGAGTCTGCCCAGCAGGCAGAATATCAGCAAAAAGTCAAATCAGTCGCCCTAGAACAGTCTTATATTGGCAGGGCTGGAAAATGGATGGAACCAGCCATTCGACCCTTAGGCTACAATTGGCAAATTGGGATTTCATTGATTACTTCTTTTGTGGCTCGCGAAGTATTTGTGGGTTCGATGGCAACCATTTATAGTGCGGGAGAAACTTTTGAAAGCGATCAGACCTTACTAGAGCGGATGTCCCACCAAAGGAATAGCCAAGGGGAACCGGTCTATACTTTGGCTTCGGGAATTTCCTTGATGCTATTTTACGCTTTTGCCATGCAATGCATGAGTACCTTGGCTGTGGTACGTCGAGAAACCAAAAGCTGGAAATGGCCCCTAATACAATTGGTCTATATGACTGCTCTTGCTTATATTAGTGCAATGATTGCCTTTAATCTATTGAATTGATGTTACAAACATTTATAATCTTTCTATTACTGATCTCATCAGTCCTTTATTTGATTAACAAATTTATTCTCAAAAGAGGGGCAAATCACAAAGAATGCTGCACCGAATGCNGGCCTTCAAAAAAACCATTGGAAATCCCTAGTTATAGTGATAATTGACTANAAGTAGNGATCAGGGAATTGCCTATNAATAGGGATGCTATGCAGTAGNCTGAGGGGGTATTTTTGTTATCTGTTTTAGTTANATTAAATTATGTTTTTGACCGCTNNTTCAGAATCTTTTGAAGACGCCTTTAATCCGCTCGAGGATAAAAAGAGTAANCATGAGCTAGGCTGTGTNTTTAAAAAATGTTGCGAAAAATATAAGAGAAAAGGNAAAAACTGTAAAAAATGTCCCCGAAAGTGATTTCCCAATCCATAGTATTTGAAACGCCAAGCACTTCGGTATCTCAATGTGACCGTTCTGAGAAATTTTTTCTTCATTTCTTGTCGCAGCCCATTGAGCTCAAATTATGCGAGTTGATTGGTCTGAAGCGTAAAATTGAGAATATAGATCTTACCGCATTGGTTTCCAGCCAAGGGCCCGATATAGAGGTGTTGTACCTGTCTCATCAGCATCCTGTCTTGGTGCTTTCTATTTATGAAATTCTGGAACTGAGTGAGTTGCTTACGGGTACTTTTACGATGCTCGAACTTAACAGTGTGATCCACAAATTCATCTACCGAAAATTTTCATAATCGGTATTTAGATTCATTATAAATATATTTTTAATTCTTTGAATCACGATTTTATCTCTTACTTTGTATGAGTAAAACTTAATTTTTTTTGATATGAAGGATATTCTAAGAAGACATCAAGTACTCAAATTAGAGATCGTCGATGTCATTAATAAGCAAATAAAGATGGAGGCCCATTCCTCATCTGCCTATTTAGCGATGGCGGGTTGGTGTGATCTACAAGGCTATGACAACTGTGCAGATTTTTTCTTCAAGCAATCAGAAGAAGAGCGGAAGCATCAACTCAAATTTTTTCATTATTTGACAGACATGGGTGCCCAAGCCATTGCTCCCGCGATTGGAGATTGTCAGCATGATTTCGAAAACTTAAGAGATGTTTTTGAGACGGCTTTGGACATAGAAATAAGCGTGACCGATGCCATTCATGATATTGTTAGTTTGTGCAGAAAACATACTGACATAGCAACAGAAGAATTCATGAAGTGGTTTGTTCAAGAACAAATTGAGGAGGAATACGTAGCCAGAAGAGCTTTGGAATTATTTGATGTGTTAGGTGAAGATAAAATCGCACTGGGCATGATTGAAGAAAAAATACTAAGCGTTTCTTATGATGGTGCAGAGTAAGAGCCCCCCATGAAAGAAAAAACGCAGGGACATCGTTCTTGCGTTTTTTTTGCCGTAATGGGGATAGTTCAATAGGGATATGCTTGCCTATAATAGTGGGCGACCTATTTTTTGGAACATATCCCAAATGACCACTCCGACACTGACCGAAATATTGAGGGAATGCTTGGTTCCAAATTGGGGGATTTCATAACAAGCATCGACATTAGCAATTACCTCATCGGTGACTCCAAACACTTCGTTGCCAAAGAAAAAGGCATATTTTTTATTTGGATCAGGTTGGAAGGCATCGAGGGGCAGACTTTGATCGGCTTGTTCTATGCCAATAATTTGATAGCCCTCCGAAAGTAGTTGCTCTAAGGCCATCATGGGCTTTGAGAGATATTCCCAGGTCACAGATTCAGTAGCGCCTAAAGCTGATTTTTGAATTTCTCGATGTGGCGGTTGGGCGGTAATACCGGTTAAGATAATTTTTTCAATTCTGAAGGCATCTGCGGTACGAAAAGTAGCTCCGACGTTGTGCATACTTCTGATGTTGTCCAAAACGATGACCCAAGGCATTTTCTTTGAGACCTTGAAAGCTTCGGGATCCATACGCTGGAGTTCTTCATTTTTAAGTTTCCGCATCTGCAAATATCGTAGGGTTTCGGGTGCTTTACAAGCAGCTTCTTATCTTACTTTTTTAAATTTCAAATTATCAACACGGCTTTTCTGCTTTCCACCTCTGCATTTATTATTATTGCTTTAAGCTTAGTCAAACCATGCCAAAAACCACCAAAGCGCCAAAAGAAACCCCCTTGATGGAGCAATACAACGCCATAAAGAGGAAATATCCGGGTGCCTTATTGCTTTTTAGGGTAGGGGATTTTTATGAAACTTTTGGTGAGGATGCCATCAAAGCCTCTAAAATTCTAGACATTGTTTTGACCAAAAGAGCTAACGGATCAGCTTCCCACATAGAATTGGCAGGCTTTCCCCATCATTCTTTGGACAACTATCTTTCCAAATTGGTTCGCTCGGGTCAACGGGTGGCGATTTGTGATCAACTAGAAGATCCCAAGAGTGCCAAAGGGATTGTCAAAAGAGGGGTAACCGAATTAGTCACTCCAGGTTTATCCTTAAATGACCAAGTCCTCTCAACAGGAAAAAACAATTATTTGGCCTCGATTGATTTTCAAAAGGAGGAGAATGGAATGGCTTTTTTGGATCTTTCCACAGGGGAGTTTTTTACGACTGAAGGCGATGATGCGTATACTGCCAAATTGATGCAGGGATTCCAACCTGCAGAAGTCATTTATAGCAAAGCGGCTCAAGAGCGTTATCAAGCCCTTTTTGAAGACCAGTATCCCTCCTTTGTCATTGAAGATTGGATTTATAAATATGATTTTGGCCATCAAAAACTATTGCAGCAGTTTGGGACTCGAACTCTAAAAGGATTTGGTATCCATGAGATGAACTATGCTATTGTCGCAGCTGGAGCAATTCTTTATTATTTAGAAGAGACCGAACACAAAGAGTTGGCTCACATCTCCAGTATTACCCGGCTTGAGGAAGAGCGATACATGTGGCTGGATCGGTTTTCTGTGA
>NZHT01000119.1 GCA_002691385.1 Flammeovirgaceae bacterium
GGATAGAGAATTATTTTTAAATTACTTGAGTTTGGTAAAAGCAAGTATTTTATCCATGTTTGTTTTGTTTCAGCGAACTTTGTTAATTTATAATTTAAAAAATATTAGTGATGAAAAAATTCTTATTTGTATTAATACTCATAGGGGCATTGAAAACTTTTGGACAAGAAACACTCACTTACCAAACTCCATCAAAAGAAATTCATGATCTTGTTGACGTTTCTTTGGCCCCTTCAGTTGTAATGGATGATGCAAAAGATTTCATGATCTTTTTGTATCGAGATGATGCCTATAAGAGCATTGCAGATTTGTCGAGTGAAGAACTGAGATTAGCAGGATTAAGAATTGATCCCAAGACCAATATTGGAAGTAGAATTTCTTATTATAATAATCTTAAAGTACAGGATTTAAGGACTGATCCAGTGACATTGATTCAAGTCAGGGGTCTTCCGAATAACGCAAAGTTGGCAAACATAAAATTTTCACCAGATCAGAAAAAAATAGCTATGACCCAAACTACTTCCTCGGGAGTAGAAGTCTGGTATGTTGACCTTTCAACTTTTGTAGCTAAAAGACTTACCGAAGCTAAATCTAATGCCAATTTAGGACAAGTCATTCATTGGTTCAAGGACAGTGAGAATTTATTAGTGAAAATGATCCCCAATAATAGATTAGCATTAATCAATTCCAAGTCTGCCATTCCTTCTGGACCTACGGTTTCAGTAAGTAATGGGCGAGAAGCACCCAATAGGACCTATCAAGATTTATTGAAAAACAAAAATGATGAGCATAATTTTGAGCAATTGGCACTTTCTGAACTGCATAAGGTGTCTTTAAAAGGATCTTCGGTATTATGGTTAGCAGGCGCTATGTATCAAGACATTAGTTTCTCTCCGGACGGTGAATACTTAATGATTTCTGCCATCAAAAGACCTTTTTCCTATTTGGTCCCCAACAGTAGATTTCCCTCGACACGTGTGATTTATACAAAAGAGGGGAATAAGGTAAGTAAGGTAGCCGAGATACCCTTAATAGAAGACTTACCAAAAGGCTTCATGGCAGTACCTTCTGGAAGAAGAAACTTTGGATGGAGAAATGATCGACCTGCTAGTTTAGTTTTTGTGAATGCATTGGATGGAGGTAATCCTGACACAGTAGTGGCGTTTCGAGATGAAGTTTTCCAGTTAGAAGCACCTTTCGATGAAATGCCTGTTAGTATGTTAAAAACTCAAAATAGATTTTCAAGGATCGTTTGGGGAAATAAAAATTTTGCCATAGCTTATGATTATTGGTGGAACACTAGAAACAAAAAAACCTATTTATTTAATCCCTCGATTCCAAGTGAAGGAATTGAGTTACTTTTTGACCAAAATTATCAGGATTTGTACAACGATCCGGGAAGCTTCATTACGAGAAAAAATAAACTAGGCAAGCAAGTTTTGGCTATAAAAGGGAGTCGAGCCTTTTTAAAAGGAGAGGGCTATTCTGACGAGGGTCAATTTCCTTTTTTGGATGAGATAAATCTTAAATCAAAAACAAAAAATAGACTGTATCAGTCTCAATATAAAAATAAAATAGAACGATTTATTGATTTTGATGTTAAGAAAAATCAGCTTTTGGTGCGCATAGAATCACCAAGTGATTATCCCAATTATTTTTTCAGAGATTTTGACCGAGGGGAACTCAAACAAATGACTAAGTTTGAAAATCCATTTATTGGTATTAAAGATGTTCATAAAGAAGTAATCTCATATAAAAGAGCTGATGGGCTAGAGTTATCAGCTATCTTATATTTGCCGGTGGGCTATGACCAGAAGAAAAAAGAAAAAATGCCTATGATACTTTGGGCCTATCCAAGAGAATTCAAAGATCAATTAAGTGCTGAACAAAAAACCTCTAATCCTAATGCATTTACATTTCCCTACTATGGTTCTCCGATCTATTGGGTCACAAAAGGATATGTTATTTTAGATAAAGCTTCTTTTCCAATTCTAGGAGTTGGAAATAAAGAACCTAATGATACATTTATAAAGCAGCTGGTAGGTAATGCTGAGGCCGCCATCGATGCCGCTGATGCACTAGGCTACATTGATAGAAATCGTGTTGCGGTGGGTGGACATAGTTATGGTGCTTTCATGGTTGCTAATTTACTTTCACACACTGACCTATTTGCTGCTGGAATTGCCAGAAGTGGAGCGTATAATCGAACATTGACTCCCTTTGGCTTTCAAAGTGAGCAACGCAGTTATTGGGAGGCACCTGAGGTTTATTATAGTATGTCTCCCTTTATGCACGCCGATAAAATGAAAACACCTTTATTGTTGATCCATGGAGAGGCAGATAATAATTCGGGGACTTATCCGATGCAAAGTATGAGATATTTCAATGCTTTGAAAGGATTGGGTTCTGAGGCTCGCTTGGTCCTTTTGCCAAAGGAAAGTCATGGATATCGTGCCAAAGAAAGTATTCTTCATCTGCTCTGGGAGCAAGATCAATGGTTGGAAAAATATGTTAAAAACAAAGATTAGTTTTCTTTTTGAAAGAAGATTAATATTAAATTTTATTATTTTGATAATTTTCTTTGAAACAGAGGTTTAAGTAATAAATTCTCACAGTTAAGTAATTTTTAAAAACCCTTTACAAAAATTAGAAGGTTTAATCCATTTTTTAGCTTCCTAACAAAAAGATAACCTTGCTTTCAATTGATTTTGATCAGTGAAAAGTATTTCCATCTTTTGCCATTTTCACTAAAGTCTTAGCAGGTGCAAACCGCTCACCATAGGTACTTCTAAAGAGTTCCAATCGTTCTACAATCGAAGAAATTCCCCAAGTATCTAATGCTCGGAATGGACCCCCAGTAAAAGGTAAAAATCCAATGCCAAATACTGCTCCTAAATCACCATCCGTGGGATTCCTGATGATCCCTTCTTCTAAACAAAGTACTGCCTCATTTAACATAAGATAGACTGCTCGATCTTGAATTTCTTTCTTTGGTAAGAATTGATTTCCATTCCCTTTGAAGAAGTCGTAAGCAGTTGTGTCCACCCCTTTCTTTTTTCCTTTGGTATCATAGGTAAAGAAACCTTTCTTATTTTTACGCCCTTTTCTGCCTGCTGCGTTCATTTCTGTGATTGCTTCAGAAACTTTAAACCCTAATCTTCCTGCAATATTTTTTTTTGAACTTTCGGTAACATGTGCGGCAATATCTAATCCCACTTCATCTAACAGAGAAATAGGACCAACAGGGAATCCTTTTTCTTTCAATGCTCGATCTATCGTTTCAATAGCGATACCCTCGTCTAACATGAGTAGGCATTCATTGGTATAGGGGGCCAATATTCTGTTAACATAAAATCCAGGACTATCCTTTACTACAATACAGGTTTTTCCTTGTTGAATGCCCATTTCATAGCATGAGGCAATTACCCAATCTGCCGTTTTGTCCGTTTTGACAATTTCTAATAAGGGCATTTTAGGTACTGGTGAAAAGTAATGCATTCCAATCACACTAGAGGGATATTTTGCATATTGTGACATTTCAGTGATCGAAAGTGATGAGGTGTTGGAGGCGATAATCACATCTTTTTTACAGTGTTGTTGAATATCCTCAATAATTTGCTTTTTGATATCCATTCTTTCAAAAACTGCTTCGATGACCACATCAATTTTATCATAGTTTTCATAAGATAATTGTCCTTGCACTCGTCCTATTTGTTGTTCAGCTTGGAGTTTCGTGATACTCTTAAAACTCAACTTTTTACTGATACTTTTCCAAATCTGCCTTGAAGCATTGCTCAGCATGTCCACACTGATATCTTTGAGCAAAACATCAATACCGCGAGTGGCACTGATTTCAGCAATACCCGCACCCATGAAACCTGCACCTATCATTCCTAATTTCTTAAGAGGTTTAGCACTTTGATAAGGATTTTTTTTATTATTTGTCATACTAAAAAAAAGGGCACGCAGGGCAGCACTTTCAGGCGTCAACATCAAACGTTCAAATCCTTCAAGTTCTTTTTCGTATCCAGCTTTGATGCCTTTTTTATAACCAGTTTCGACACAATCTATAATTGCAGGAATGGCTGGGTAATTTCCTTGAGACTGTTTAAAGGCCATTTTTCGGGCTTGCTTGAATAAAAGTACTCTTCCGATAGCACTTTCTAATATTTTGGAACTTAATGGTAGTTTGGATTTACGAACGATAGGTCGCTGGATGAGTTTTTTTGCCATTATTAAGGCTGCTTGAAGTAGCTTACCCTCATCGGTAATTTCATCAATTAGGCCTATTTTTTTAGCTCTGAAAGCATTCAAAGTCTTACCAGTGAGCATCATGTCTAAGGCTTTTTGAATGCCTACCAGTCGAGGTAAGCGCTGGGTGCCACCACCACCTGGAAGTAAGCCTATTTGTACCTCAGGTAAGCCCATCTTAGTATGGGTAGCACGAGTAGCAATTCGCCCATGACAAGCCAAGGAAATTTCTGTCCCTAAACCAACACATGCTCCATTAATGGCAGCTATAAAGGGTTTTTTAGACTGTTCAATACGGTCTAATGAGGCATGCCCTTTTACTTGGAAAGGTTTGAAGTCACCTTCTTTTTCTATTTGAAAGGATTTGATATCAGCTCCTGCCATGAAATCTTTTTTACCACTTATAAAGATAATGGCATGTATTTTTTCGTCTTCAATCAGTTGATTCCCTAGTGTTTCAAATATACCAATTACACCTGGAGAAACTACATTCATTTTTTCATGTTGATGATCGAGGGTACACACCGCGATATTTTCTTGAATCTTAATGGTAACAAAATCTTCTAATTTCATAGTCATGATATTTTTAATGAGAGCATTTGAAATTTATGATAAGGTTTTTATTAGCATGGCATGACCATGTGCACCTGCAGCACAAGCGGCGAGAAGACCATAAGTTCCTTTTTCATGTTTTAATCTGTTGCATGTGGTAGTTAATAATCTACCGCCAGTAGCACCAAAAGGATGCCCAATAGATAGCGAACCTCCCCACAGATTAAATTTTTCCATAGGAACTTCACCCAAAGCTTTTTCGAGTCCCAGCTCTTTTTTGGCAAAATTATCAGATGCTAAAGCCTTTAAATTAGATAATATTTGACCAGCAAAAGCTTCATGAAATTCGATTACGTCAATATCTTTAAAGGTCATTTTTTGGCGGATCATTAATTTTGAAACCGCATAAGCGGGTCCAAGAAGGAGTTCATCTTCTAATCGCTGTCCAGTAAATGCAAAATCCACAATTTCTGCTTTTGGGATGAAGCCTAAGGTTTTGGCTTTTTCTTCTGACATGAGGAGTACCGCGCTGGCACCATCGGTGAGAAATGAAGAATTTGCAGCAGTTAAAGTTCCAAATTTTTTATCGAAAGCAGGTCGGAGTTGAGCCAATTTGTCGATTTTACTGTTTGCTCTAATTCCATTATCTCTCTGAATTTCTTTGAATTTTGGTGGAAGTTTTACACTTACCATTTCCTCAGTCAAAAATCCTTTTTCTTGGGCCTCAGCTGCCATTTGATGCGATCTTATTGCATAAGCATCTTGCTCGGATCTTGGAATTCCAAATCTCGCTGCCATGATATCACAATCGGCACCCATGGATTGATTGGTGGTATATTCTGCTATGGCTGGTCTCTCAGGGACAAAGTCTGAGAAGCGTAGGCTGGTTAGAAATTTGAGACCATCTCTCAATCCTTTAAGTTTTTGAGCAAGAAATAATTTTTTACGCATCTTTCTGGGAAACTGTATGGGTGCATCCGAGGTGTGATCAATGCCCCCTGCAATCATAATATCAGATTGACCGGTCATGATTTCTTGATAGGCATCGGCAATCGCTCTATTTGCAGAAATACAAGCTTGGGAAACGGTACGACAAGGAACGTTATGGGGGATACCAGCAACTAATGAGGCTTCCCTGGCCACATTAGGTGTTTTCACATTGGCTATGACATTGCCCAATACCACTCCATCGACTAATTTAGGATCTATACCAGCTTTTTTCAACAAACCTTTTATGGCAAAACCACCCAATTGATAGGAGAGTAGATCCATATAATCAGTACCTGAACGGAGAAACGGTGTTCGGCATCCTTCGATAATAACTACCTTGTGAAGTGGGTTCATGATTCTATTTTTTTTAATTTAAGATAATTTAACTGTTCAAACATTTTAGAAGGGATATTTTTTTTGCATTAAAGCATGATCGGTAATTTCTCTACTTAAAGTTTTTGGATTCTCTAGATAAGGAGGAAGAAGTTTGCAGACCAGGTAGGTTAAGAAACGCTTTTCAAGTCCAGAAGCAAAGCTATCGATGGCTTCTTTGGCTTCATTTTGTACCCTATTCAGAGATTTGTAGAGATAAAGCTTAGCTATTTTTTTTTGGACAGACAAATCAAGATCTTCTCGATTAGAGGAAGCTAATTTTCGAACTTTTAGATAGACGCTCTCTGCCATGTAAGCTTCCTCCAATATTGAGGATAGGTTTAAGACAATTTCCTGTTCTTTGATAAGATCTTGTTTTAAATTTTTGCCAGCAGATCCCAAAATCAATAAAAACGTATTTTTTATACCTTTGATCAATCTTTTTTCACGTTTCCAACCGCGACTCTTGCCCCAACGGAAATATTCAGAAAGAATCATAAGGGGTATTTTTTTACCCGCACCATTGAGATCTATTTTTTTTGTTTTTAATCCTTTTTTGATCAGTTCGGCAACCGAAAGCATACCATTGATGTCATTGGTTCCCTCGTATATTTTAGTAATTCTAGAATCTCTGTAGGCCATTTCTAAACCTAACTCTGCCGCATATCCCATACCGCCATGAATTTGCATGACTTCATCTGTCGCATAACACGCTAAGTTGGCACCCACAACTTTTAGGATGGCACATTCAACGGCAAACTCTTTAACGCCTTTGAGTTTTGAAGTTGCATCATTTACGCCATTTTGAACTAATTCATCTATTTTTTTATCTATATTTTTACCCGTTCGATAGACGGTTGCCTCAAGTGCATATGTCTGGGTTATGATGTTAGAAATCTTCTGTTTGATAGCACCAAAATCAGCTATCGGTTGATTAAACTGCTGACGCTTTAACGCATATTCAATTCCTTTGGTCACAGAGAACTTACCTGCACCCACGCCACCTGCTCCTATTTTAATTCTTCCTGTATTGAGAATATTTAAAGCCATTTTAAAGCCAGCTCCTCGATTTCCTAATAAGTTTTGAGAAGGGACTAAACAATTATCAAAAAATATTTGTACTGTAGATGAGGCTTTGATACCCATTTTTTTTGCTTCTTTTCCAACACTAAAGCCTGGGTAATTTCTTTCTACAATAAAAGCGGACATATTTTTGTCGTCTTCTATTTTTGCAAATACAATATAAACATCGGCAAAGCCACCGTTGGTAATCCAAATTTTTTGTCCATTGAGACTATAGGTCGTTCCATCATCAGAGAGGGTGGCATTTGTTTTTGCTGAATTGGCATCTGAGCCTGAATTGGGCTCGGTCAAGGCATAAGATGCAATTAATTTTCCGCTTGCTATACCGGGTAAATATTGTTGTTTTTGTTTTTCGTTGCCATAATAATAAATAGGTAGGGATCCTATAGAGGTTTGTGCACCTAGGGTGGTAGCAAAGGCAAAGCCTGAAGCCAGAGCTTCATTAAATAATATACTGGTATTGAAATCAAGGCCCATACCTCCGTAGGCCTCCGATATACTGATACCACAAAGACCTAATTCACCTGCTTTTTTTAGAATGGATACTATTTTTTTCCGATCTTCTGGAAGGGTTGCCTCTAACTCTCTACCATTTTTAAAGAAAGGCTCCTGGATATTTTGAACACAAAAATCAATGACCATTTCTTTGATCATTAATTGTTCTTCAGTGAATTCCTCTGAGATGAATATCTCATTAGGGGTGATATCATCCACTATGAATCCTCCTCCAGTCAGTTGGTAGCCGGGTGAGCGCTGACTTACTTTTTGGTTAATGGGGTCGTTCATGAATATACATTAATTACTTCTAAACAATTATGAGTTCAGCCAAGCTGGCTTTACAAAGGTCTATTTTTTATATGAGTAAATCCACTGACTCAGATAGTTTAAACTAATGAGCCGATAGGTACAAGATTTTTATAACCTTAAAGTTAGATAAAATTGTTATGCATGCAGCGTATTTTATTAAAAAATAAATAGTCAATATAAATTAATGATAAGTAATTTATATTTAAAGGTTCATTCTCCCAATCAATCACTATTCCATAACTGCCAATATTCTAATTCAAGCTTAATCTTTCTTCTCAATTAATAATTAACTTTGATCCATCAACCTTAGTGCATTTTACAGCATCTCTAAATTGAAACTCTAAATATCAATGTTCACGATCCAAAAATCAGTTGTTCTTGATGAAATTTACATTAAAACGCAATGGATAAAATTATTATTATCTTTTTTAAAAGCAACGTTTTTATTTATCCAGAAGGTCAAGTTTTATTTTTATTGAAAAATTGCTGCACATATTTTTTTGCTGAACGATTAGGTATTTTTTCATGTTATTTTAATTAAAATTGTTTGTATGCAATATGTAAATATTATTGGTTCAGGATTCTCTTCTTTGTCAGCTGCGTGCTATTTGGCTGATTCAGGCTTTGAGGTAAATTTGTTCGAAAAAAATAAATCCATTGGGGGTAGAGCGCGAAAAATGGTAAAAGATGGATTTATTTTTGATATGGGGCCTAGCTGGTATTGGATGCCAGATGTTTTTGATAATTTTTTTCGAGATTTTGGAAAGAAAACTTCAGATTTTTATGAATTAAAACGTTTAGCTCCAGCCTATCGAGTCTATTTTGAAGATGGTACTTCAATAGATATTCCAGATTCATTAGATGAAATTTTCAAAATATTCGAAAAAGAAGAACCGGGAGCTGGTAAAATTTTATCCAAATTCCTTGAAGGTGCAGGCAATAATTATCGTATAGCGATGAAGAATTTGGTTTACAAGCCAGGTATTTCTCCTCTTGAATTGGTGACCTTTGAAACTATCAAGAAGTTAGATCAGTTTGTGGTGACAATTAGTCGTCAGATAAGGAAACGTTTTAAGAATCCAAAGCTCATCAAAATCTTGGAATTTCCTGTATTATTTTTGGGTGCTAAACCCCAAGATACACCTGCCTTCTATAATTTTATGAATCATGCAGATTTCGTTTTGGGCACTTGGTATCCTTTAGGAGGAATGCATAAGGTAGTTGAGGCCATGGAAACATTGGCTTTATCGCTGGGAGTGAAAATTCATACGGGAAGCAATGTCCAAAAAATAGCTACCGAAGATGGAAAAATAAAGGGCCTAGTAATTGATGATGCCTTGATACCTTCTGATGTTGTACTGAGTGGTGCGGACTATCATCACACAGAAACTTTATTGCCTTTTGGATTAAGATCTTATAAAAATTCTTATTGGCAGAAAAAGACATTTGCACCATCTTCGTTGTTATTTTATGTAGGTTTTGACAAAAAGCTGTCTGGAATACTCCATCATATGTTGTTTTTTGATACAGACTTTGAGGCCCATGCCAGTGCAATATATGATGATCCTAAATGGCCAAAATCACCCTTATTCTATGCAAGTTTTACAAGTCTTACAGATTCGAGTGTGGCTCCTCATGATAGAGAAAGTGGTTTTTTTCTAATTCCGCTTGCTCCTGGTTTAGAAGACTCTGATACCTTGAGAGAGAAGTATTTTAATATGATACTCGAACGTTTAGAAAAGCATACTAATCAATCCATTAAGCCATTTATTTCTTTCAAAGAGTCTTATTGTCTCAATGATTTCATACAAGATTACAATTCTTACAAAGGCAATGCCTATGGAATGGCAAATACTTTACTTCAAACGGCTTTTTTAAGACCCAAAATAATAAGTAAAAAAGTAGAAAATCTATATTTTACGGGTCAATTGACTGTTCCTGGTCCTGGCGTACCACCCTCTTTAATATCTGGTAAAATAGCGGCAGAGCTCATCTCTCAAAATACTCATCAAAAAGTATAGGCATGATGTTATTATATGATGAATTGACCCAAGCGTGTAGCAAAGAAGTAACTCTCAAATACAGCACTTCCTTTTTTAGGGCAGTAAACCTATTGTCACCTTCCATTCAGCAAGATATTCATAATATCTATGGATTTGTAAGATTTGCAGATGAAATTGTAGATACGTTTCATGAGCATAATCAAGAGGAATTACTTAATCAATTTGAGAAAGATTTTTATGAGGCACTCAAAGTTGGTATTAGTTTAAATCCTATTCTTAATTCCTTTCAAAGAACTATTCTCAAGTACGATATTGATATATCTTTGGTCGATGCTTTCATGCGAAGCATGAAAATGGATCTTTGTAAAACGCAATACAGTACCAAGGAAGAATATGAGCAATATATTTATGGATCTGCTGATGTTGTGGGTTTAATGTGTCTCAAAGTTTTTGTGGAAGGGAATCATGACCTTTATGAATCACTCAAAGACAGTGCCATGCGTTTGGGTTCAGCTTTCCAAAAAGTAAATTTTCTTAGGGATATTAAGAATGATTTAAATGTATTAAATCGTTCCTATTTCCCTCAAGTGGATTTAGAGAATTTAGACGAGAAGTCTAAGGACGCTATCATTAAGGAAATACAAGAAGATTTTCAAGCGGCTCAAACAGGAATTACTCAATTACCTTTAGTCGCTAAATTAGGTGTCTATACTGCTTATTCATATTATTTTGAGCTTTTGGTAAAGCTTAAAAAAACACAACCATCTAAACTTTTGGAAACAAGAATAAGAGTGAATAATTTTATGAAGACTTATTTATTCTGCAAGTCTTATCTAAAAGTTAAATTTAATTTCATTTGAAAATATTTTTTATTTGGCTCATTTTTATTCCATTAGGAATCTCTGAATGGAGTATCAGGGCTGACTTTCATAGTCAAAAAATCACACAGACTTATTTAGACCGAATTCAATCGGATACCCTTTGGGATTTAAATCCTTTAGTTGAGGCTTATGTAGGTGTCGTGGAGACCATGTTAGCTGAAGAGGCTTTTTGGCCTATAGAAAAATGGAATTATTTTAATCGTGGACAAGAAAAAATTGAGCAAGCGATTGATAAAGATAAAGATGACCCCGAATTGAGATATCTTCGTTTGCTCGTTCAACTTAATGCCCCTAAATTTTTAAATTATGATGACTGTATTGAAAGTGATTTAGACTTTTATATCAGCAATATTTTGAATTCAGGATTAAATATTATTTGGATCAAAAAATTTTCTCATAACTTATTAATTGGGAAACATCTCTCCGATTTACATGAGGCTCGGTTGAATGCTTTTTTACTTAGTATTAATTGTTAACTTTGAGCAGTTAAACAATTTTGTTCTTGATGAATATCATTGCTTTTATAGTTACCTTCTTATTCATGGAATTTGTAGCTTGGTTTGCTCATAAATATATCATGCATGGCTTACTTTGGAAACTTCATGAAGACCACCATAAAAGAGAAAATGAGGCACATATTTTCGAGAAAAATGACAGTTTTTTCTTGATTTTTGCCACACCAAGTATGCTCTTTATTGTACTAGGTTCGCATTTTTCTATTTTTTATTTAATGGCCATTGGATTAGGTATTGCAGCTTATGGTCTTTGTTATTTTTTGGTTCATGATATTTTTATACATCAAAGAATTAAGATTTTTACAAGATCCAATAATGCTTATTTACGTGCTATACGTAAAGCGCATAAAATTCATCACAAGAATCAGACAAAAGAGGAAGGGAAATGCTTTGGCATGTTATTAGTTCCTTACAAGTATTTTAAGTCAGAGTGGACCAAATGAAGCAGTATTTATACTTAACTATAGATATTGCAACGATTATCATACCCTTTATTTTTAGTTTCCATTCGAGAATAAAATTTCATAAGAAATTCAAAGCTTTTTTTCCTGCGATGATACTGAGCAGTTGTGCATACCTCAGTTGGGATGTTTATTTTACTTCTCAAGAGATTTGGGGTTTTAATCCGGATTATCTAGTTTCGATGCACATTTGGAAGTTGCCCATTGAGGAATTGCTCTTCTTTGTTTGTATTCCTTTTGCTTGTGTTTTTTCTCATTACACACTGATAGCCGTCTTTCCTGATAAGGGATTGTCCAAGGACATAACGAATCTGATTAGTATTTCATTAGCCGTGGTTTTGGTCCTGATGATGGTCTTTTTTTTGGACAAACTTTACACTGCTTTTAATGCATTTTTTACATTGACAATACTGGTATTCACCTTTGTATTTAAGCCTCAATTGTTGAATAGGTTTTATATCGCATGGGGACTACTTATGTTGCCCTTTTTAATGGTTAATGGTTTACTTACGGGTAGTTTAATTGAAGCACCCATCGTTTGGTATAATAATGCTGAGAATCTAGGTATTCGAATGTTTACTATTCCAGTAGAGGATGTGTTCTACGGCATGGGTTTGATTTTACTTAATATTTTGTTGATCGAAATCTTTTTACCCAAAGCCTTACAGACCAGAGTTCATTCTTGATGTGCTGCAAGACCTGTTTTATAGGTACTCAATGCCCTTTCACGGGCCAGTTTGTGATCAATCATAGGAGTTAAATAATCAAAGGAGTCTAATTCAGGGATCCATTTTTTTATGTAGATTCCTTTATTATCAAATTTTTGCTGTTGAGAAGTTGGATTAAATACCCTAAAATAAGGCGTAGAGTCACAGCCCGTACCTGCCGACCATTGCCAGTTACCGTTATTTGAGGAGAGTTCATAATCTAAAAGTTTTTCAGCAAAATAGGCTTCCCCCCAACGCCAATCAATGAGTAAATGCTTGCAAAGAAAACTCGCTGTAATCATGCGCACGCGGTTATGCATATATCCGGAGGCATTCAATTGCCTCATTCCCGCATCCACCATAGGATAACCGGTCTTACCTTTGCACCATTTTTCAAATTCTTGTTGATCATTTCTCCAAATAATACCATTATATTTAATCTTAAAGTTTTCAGTTACAACTCTTGGAAAATGGTAGATTATTTGCATGAAAAATTCGCGCCAGATTAGCTCACTTAAAAAGACGGCATCTGATTCCTTGAGTTTTCCGATGACTTTTCGAATGCTGACACTTCCAAATCTTAAATGTGGACTTAAATAGCTTGTATTATCAGTGCTAGGGAAGTCTCTGTTTTTGATATATTGGCTTATTGATGAGAGATCATAGGGTTTGACCTTAATGGTGGCAATTTTAAAATCCATACTATTCAAAGAAGGTAATATTTGAGTTTGTTTATAAAGAGCACTGAAATTAGAAGTTTCAGTTTTTAACATTTCTTTGTTGAATAGAGAAAGCCATTTATTTTTGTATGGAGTAAAAACGGTATAGGGATTTCCATCTGCCTTTAAAACTTCATTTTTTTCAAAAATTACCTGATCCTTGAAGGTATGAAAGGTAATACCATTTTCTGATAGCAATGCGGCAATTTCTTTATCTCTTTTTCGTGCATAGGGTTCATAATCTTTGTTGATGAATACCGATGAGATGTCATAAGTCTCTATTAAATATATCCATATATTAAGCGGATTACCAAACAAACATTGCACCCCACTTCCAAACTCATGAAGTCTTGAATTGATATCTGTTAATAAATCATGAATAAAGTTTAATCGCGCATCTTGCTTAGGCAAATCGGACAAGATATTTTGATCAAATATAAATATCGGGAGTACTTTATAACCTGATTTTAAAGCAGCAAGAAGTGCAGTATTATCTTCAAGACGAAGATCTCTTCGGAACCAAAAAATAGCAATTTTCATCTATTTTGTAAGATTATTTAACATTCCCTTAAAGATAAAACCATGAAAAGGGAAAACAGCATACCAGTAAAGTCGACCCCAAACACCTTTGGGTCTGAAAGTAGCAGTTTGCTCTAGATGACTACCCATGATTTTGAATTCTAGCCAAGCTTCACCAGGTAGTTTCATTTCTGCAAATAACAGTAATCTACCTTCTTTTTTGTCTGCATATAAAACACGCCAAAAATCTATGGCATCTCCTACATTGAGAATATCTTTTTGGGTTCGGCCTCTACGAAGTCCAACTCCTCCAAATAGTTTATCTATAAAACCTCGTAGCTTCCATAGTGCATTGGCATAATACCAACCTCTCTGGCCTCCAATACTCCAAATACGATCAATACATTCTGGTTTATTTGAGATTTGATGGATTCTTTTATCTTGAAAACAGCCAAAGATCGGTATTTGTAGAAATTCTGAGATATTTAGATTGAACGCGCTACTGATTAGGGAATCTCTCCAGCTGGAAACAATCCGATTTTCGACAATTTCTGACAAAGTTTTTTTGAGAGCTTCTTGATATTTTATAGGTTCAATATTTATGATTTTGAGTAAATCAAGGTCTCTACATACCACCTCAACTTTCATACTTCTAACGAGTGCAGAAGCTAACTTAAAAGAGGTGGAGGTTACGAAATACAACCAGTAAGAAGATAATTTTGGAGTCATTATGGGTACTGTAAAGATGAATCTTTTCAAGTTTCGAGCCTTTGCAAACCCTAGAAGAATTTCTTTATAAGTCATGATCTCTGGACCTCCTATATCAAAATTTTGATCGTAGGTTCTTTCATTACCAAGCGTCTTGATGAGACAATCAAGGACGTTGTCAACTCCTATAGGTTGACATTTGGTATTTAGCCATTTAGGAGTAATCATTAGGGGTAATTTTTCAACTAAATCACGAATGATCTCAAAAGAAGCACTACCCGATCCAATAATGATACCTGCTCTCAATGTCGTTAAAGGATAAGTTCCCAGGCCTAATTCATACTCGACAGTACGCCGAGAGGATAAATGTGTTGACAATGAATCCTCATTGGTAATGCCACTGAGATAAACGACATGCCGGAGGTCTTTGTCCTTCATGATTTCGCGAAAATGGACAGCACATTTTTTTTCTAATTTTTCATAATCATGGGTATTGGACATGGAATGCATCAGATAGTAAGCACCTTCAATATCTTGAGGTATTTTTTTGAGCGATTTGAAATTTAAAAAATCAACTTCAAGGACTTCTATTTTGTCTAAAATAGAAGAGGGAGCAGAAAATCTATTTTTGTCTCGAACAGTACAGACTAATTGATGGCCATTGTATATCAATTCCAGGAGTAGTCTTTTTCCAATGTAGCCTGTCGCCCCTGTTAGTAATATTTTCATGTGGCGAATGTTAGGATTTCTTTTTTCTTAAGACAAGCTTTTTTATATCTCTCTCTAGTGCATTTGGTTGGGTGTAAGGGCCGTACCTCCTAAATGGCATTCCCTCATTGGTGATCAAGAATTTGGTGAAGTTCCACTTGATTCGACTTCCAAACAATTCAGACAATTCGTTTTTTAAGTATTTAAATACAGGATGAGCGTTGGGACCATTTACTTTTATTTTTGACATCATTTGAAAGGTAACCCCAAATTTGAATAGACAGGAAGCTTCCATTGTTTCATTCGTTTCAGGTTCTTGGGACATGAATTGATTACAAGGAAAACCTAAAATGGTAAGCCCCTTGGCCTGATAAGTATTATGTAATTTCTCAAGCTGTTTAAATTGGGAGGACAATCCACAACGTGTAGCTGTATTTATAATTAAAACTGTTTTACCTTTGAATTGATCGAAAAGAATTTCATCTCCAGCAGCATTTTGCGCTTTCAATTCATAAAATTTGGGTGCAGTTTTCGTCGAAGCTATTTTGGCAGCTATCATAAGTTTACGCTATTTTTTTCAGCACCATAGGGTTTTTTATTTCAATACGCGTGGCTTTAAGCTCATGCATCAAATTATATAAACCAAAAAAGGTTCGATTAACATAGATAAAATGTTTAGATCCGCGATTGCCATTGTACTTTCTTAATTCGGTTTTTTGAGCAAATTCTTGTGCCATATTTGAGAGGGCGTCAAAAAACTTTTTATCAGAAAAATCAAAATAATCTTTATGAAACGGTCGTGTAAAGAGGTTGAGTAGGTCAAAAAATACTTTTTTGAAAAAATCAGATTCCTTCTTTGAGTCATCAGTTCTCAATATTTCGAGTTCATAGAGTTTCTTTTCAAAGAGAACTTTGTTGTTAATATTTTCTTTTTCTGAGAGTGCAAAATAAGGGTAATAAAATTCATCAGGTAAACTTTTTATACAACCAAAATCAAGTGCGATTAACTCTTTTTCTTTTGAGACTAGAAAATTTCCCGGATGTGGATCGGCGTGCATTTTTTTTAATACATGAATTTGATACATGTAGAAATTCCAAAGGGCTTGACCTATTTTGTTAGCTAATATAGGATCATTATTTTGCGCGGTAAATTCAGTGAGATGGAGTCCATTCATCCATTCCATACTTATTATGCGATCGGTTGAATATGTTTTATAGTATTCAGGGAATTTCATATTTGGAATGTGCTTACATGCCTCTGCAATTTCCATACTCTGATCTACCTCAAGGATATAATTGGTTTCATTTATGAGTTTTTCTTCCACTTCCTTAAAATACTTGTCTGAATCTTTACTTTTAATATTAAACATTCTAATAGCGATGGGTTTAATCAAAGATAAGTCGCTGCTTATACTACTTGCTACTCCTGGATATTGAATTTTAACGGCTATTTTTTTACCATCTTTTTCAGCTTGATGGACTTGACCGATACTGGCTGCATTGACTGAGTTAGGATCGAATCTATCAAAAATCTCATGGGCAGATTTTCCGAAATATTTTCTAAATGTTTTGTTAACTAGTGCCGGTGATAATGGAGGTACAGAAAACTGTGAAAGTGAAAATTTCTCCACATATGCTGCAGGCATGATAGATTTTTCCATACTTAGCATTTGGGCTACTTTCAAGGCACTGCCTTTTAAATTTTTTAGGCCGTCATAGATATCATTTGCGTTGGCATTATTTAATGTTTCTTTAGCTTTATCGATATCTTCAGTGAGACGAGTTCCGTAATACTTGATATAGTTGACTCCTACTTTTGCTCCCGTTTTAACGATTTTAGTTGCTCGTTGAATTTTGGTAATAGGAATATGGTCGATTGTCTTCATTTAATTTTTTCTCATTACTTTTTCTTTCACAAAAAACTTACCTAGGTCCAAAAGACTTTTCAAAGGGGCTATATTCATAAGTTCAAAACTGGTTTTTATGGATTTTTCAATAAAGATGTCTGTTTTTTCAAAAGAAGCACTATTGTCATCCATCCAAAAATTGATAGTGAATAATAATTGTTGCCATGAGAGCTCAGAAAGACCTTTTTGTTTTACTTCCTCTAATTTTTCCTGTTTCAAATCCAACGTATCAATGTCTAATCCATCTATGTATTCCTTGAAAGCTTCTTTTAAACCAACCAAAACACCAGGTGTTTTAAGACTAGGTTTACGGCGGGACAGAGTCATGATGACGTAACTTCTATTGGCTTTCAGAACTTCAAAAAATGTGAAATAAAAACTTAACAATTTATTTTGGGCATCAAATTCTTTATACTCTCTATTTTTTTCGAGTAGGTTAATAGTATTTTCAAAAAAATCATTGAAAATAGAGTTTTCAACTGATTTGAAAGTGCCAAAAAAATTATAAAATTCAGCTTCGGTAAAACCATTATCTTTTCCAAATTTAAAAACGGACTCCGGAGTATTGCTGTGCTCTAATACATAATCCATGTACGCTTTTATGATGTCTTTTTTAGATTTATTTTTCTTCGCCATGTGTTTTTTAACTTTGTATGATATTAAATTCTTTGTTAATTGCTATTGTTCGATAATTAAAAATTTCTTTGAGTTTGTTTTTGATTATTAATGCATTTGCTATTGCCCCAATGAAACCAAAGGGAGGGGTGTAAGTAATCAAATCAAACATTTTAACTCCTTTTTTGTCAGGAACCAGTTTGTGCTGATGATGCCACATCTTGTATGGACCCACTCTTTGCTCATCAATAAAATAGTCCATTTCTTTTACTTGAGTGATTTCTGTCATCCAATTCATTTTAATACCCAGTAAAGGACTGACTTTGTAGGCAATAATCATTCCCGGGTATATCTTAACTTTTTCATTCTTTGTGGTAATATTAAATCCCATCTCTTTAGGAGTAATTTTTTTAAGGTTTGAAGGGGAAGAAATAAATTCCCAAACCTCCTTGAGATCAGCAGCAATATGTTGTTCTTGAGAAAACTGGTAAAATGCCATATTACAATGTGAATTATTGGTTGTTGTTAAATAATAAATTTATATTTTTTTTATAAGATAAAAAAAAATACCTTTCAGCATTAAAACATAAAATTTTTCTAATTTGTTCATTGACGAGTGAAAGTAAGAATTATTTTAGTTTTGAATTAAAATTTATACTTTTCTGTTGTATATAAAAGTGTTTGTTTTTTAGAATTTATTTTATGAGTACATACTCAATGGCTCAAGTGGAAGCCTTGACAGGAATCAAGGCACACACGTTACGTATATGGGAGCAGCGTTATGATTTCTTAAATCCTAGTCGCACCAGCACTAATATAAGATATTTTTCAGATGTCCAGCTTATTCAACTTGTTAATTTCGGAATTTTGCTCAGAAATGGGTACAAAATATCTAAAGTTGAAAAAATGTCTCAAGATCAAGTACATGAATTAGTCGATCAAATCTTATCGTTGGCTGATGACAAACGAGATCATAATGACAAAGAGGATATAAAATCGTTGACCTTGGCTATGTTGGCTATGGACGAATTCAAGTTTGATAAAATATTCAAAGTTCATGTAATTAGAAAGGGTTTATTGGGGACAGTCAGAGATTTAATTTATCCCTTTCTTCACCATATCGGTATTTTATGGAATACGCAAAAAACAATGCCTGCGCAGGAGCATTTTATCTCTTGTTTAATAAGAAANAAAATAATTAGTGCTATAGATGCGATTCCACATCCCNCTGTNCAAGCCAAAAAAATTGTTTTTTTTCTNTTAGAAGACGAGCATCATGAAATTGGAATTTTATTNGCTTCCTTTATNGCTGCTGAGCGGGGATATAAGGTTTTTTATTTAGGGCAAAATGTCCCAAGCGAAAATATCCAGGAAGTTTTAAGTATAACCAATGCTGATTTCATAATGTCCATGTTTGTGGCACCAAAGCCAGATAAAACGATAATCCAAATTCAAAATGTATTGAACACAACAAGTGTACCTTTTTTGATTTCAGGTAATACTGGAAATTTTGCGTCTTTGATTAAGAATGATCAGATTATTTATCTAGAAAAGCCAGAATCATTCATAGATTTTCTCAATGACAATAAAAAGACCTATCATCATTGAAATATGAAAGCATTAGTATGTTGAAATAAAAGAGATAAAGACAGTTTTAATACAAGCTATTTTAACCATTTTTTCCTAATGAAAACAAAAAGGATGATTAAGAAAGTGTAGCCAATGAAAAAAGGTACAATATATTCTTTCCATCCTAAAATAAGCATTATGCTGATGAGTAGTAATTGAAAGCCCAAGCCCAGCATAGAGATCACTGTCATAAACCAATTTGGAAAAACAATGCCTTCGGTTGCATTTTTGTCAAGTCGATAAATAATTCTATCAAAGTAACCATATAGAAATTGATATATATAAAAAAGACGCTGAACATGTTTTTGTTCTTCCCCTTTCATTGCTATTGGAGCTTCATTTTCAATGATCCTACTGGTAGTATCACCTCCCAATTTATTTCTCAGGATTACATAATAATAATTGTAGAGTGTCCCTTGTAGTTGTAATCCAACAAAAGCAATTAAGGTATATGAAATACTTACGTCTGATGTTTTGCAGATGGCCAGCATGATCAAAAGATTTAGGATAATATCGGCAATTGAATCAAAGTATCTACCGGTATAGGAAGGAGTTTTTTTAATTCTCGCTAGTTCACCATCTGCTGCATCAAGTATGGATTTAATGACTAGAAAAATAGCGGCTAAAACAAGAAAATCATTGAGGATACAATATATGGCAATCAGACCACTGAAAGTAAATACGAGGGTGACATGAATAGGGGTAAAATTAGTATTTTTTAAGGATCTTGCGATGACCCTAGCGGCCGATCGACCATAGTCAGAGAGATCAACAAATTGATGTTGCTCAGGTAGTTTTGACATAACATGTAAAATCGTAAAAAGTAAATTATTTTTAAAAAAGGCAAATTTTTTCAGATTTTAATATCCAAAGATACCACCTCATCGGTAATCAAGTCCGAATTTTTTAAAATTGAACAGATTTAAGTAAAAAATTAAATCAGTGGATTATATGCGATCGGATATCTGCTGTATTAGTTCAACAAGTTGATTCAAAGAATCAATGACGTAATATTTTCCTTGGAAACTGTGCCGATCATAAGAAGCACCACTAGTTAATGCTTGCCTGGAAAAAGGAATTTGATTTTTAGGGTCAAATGCAATCTTTACCTCTGAAGAAGAATAAAAAGTAGCACCAAAGGCCTTGATGCCTGTTGCTTCCCTTATAAGTCCTAATTCGATAAGCATACCTCCAATAAAATCAAGCTCTATGATAAGATCTGAGCGTTCTGTATCAAGGGCACGAAGATAGGTTTTGGCCAATAATTGATACATATCTGAGTAATTTTTTTCAGCTAAAAAAGGTATATGTCCCATGATGTCGTGCCAAATATCAGGCTCGTCACAATAGTTGAGCTCATCAGGCTTTCGAACAAAATGAGTTAGAGGCATTTGGTAATTACTAATCATAGTATACCATGATTTTTGATCCAATATGACATTTTCATTAGTTTGAATAAAAGTGTAGCCCGTATAAGGTTTTAAAGCTAGTGTTAATTGTTTGGCTTGGGGTCTTTTGCTTTGGTCCAACCCTAATTTTGAGAATCCTGAAATCCAAAGGGTTGAGATGGCATTTAAAGATTGTAAACTTTGAAAGTGTGTTTCAAATAATTGTTTCCAATGATCATTATCATGAGCTAAATCAAAGGTACGCATACACTAAAGATATATATTTTGTTCTAAAATATGTAGAATATTCAAAATTTGTAATCAAATCCTTGAATAGACTTTTTCAAAGGGAAATTCAATCTTAATTTTCATAAAACTGCTTTTTTAATTCAAAAATAATCTTTTCATAGATTTAATTCATTTAAGAACTTATTTGCAGTTGTGTGTAATTCGTTTTTTCTTTGATCGGCCATTTTATCAAAGGTTTTGATGAGTAAACCCAATCTCGGATTTTTCATAAAAAACGGTCTGTGAACATCCATAAATCTCCAAAATAGGGCATCCCAGATTACTTGCCATTTCCCTTTGGTATAATCACTCATCTTGATTAAGTAATTAGATCCACTAACGTAAGGTTTGGTTGCGAAAAGACCCCCATCTGCAAATTGACTCATGCCATAAACATTTGGAACCATCACCCAATCATAGGCATCGATGAATAATTCCATAAACCAACGGTAGACCTCATCTGGATCAAATTCACAAAGTACCATAAAATTTCCCAAGATCATGAGTCGTTCAATATGGTGACAGTAACCTGTTTTTAAAATTTTACGAATAGTTTGATCAACAGGGTATATACCGGTCGTACCGTTATAAAAACTTGAGGGTATTTTACGTTTGAATCCCCAGTAATTCGTAGATCGAGAAACAGAACCCTGAGAAATATACATGCCCCTAATAAATTCACGCCATCCTATTATCTGACGTATAAAACCTTCCAATGAATTTAATGGTATATTAGCTTTTTTGGCATGATTAAGGGCCGCATCAATGATAGATTTTGGAGTAATTAGACCTATGTTAAGCATCGGAGACAATACACTATGGTTTAAGAATAGTTCATCCTTAACGATGGCATCTTCATAAGTACCAAAGTTTTCAAATCGATTTTCAAAAAAGTCTACTAGCCATTTTTGAGTGGCAGGTCCATCAATGGCATACAAAGGTTTTGGAGTAAGGCTGCCGGGGTTCTTGGCATAATGTGTTTCAACATAGGTTTTAGCTTCCTTCCAAAAGAGATTATTTAAGGGACTTTTAATGGTTGGTATGAGCTTATTTTTAGGATATTTTTTTCTATTTTCATCATCAAAACTCCACTTCCCTCCGATAGGCTGGTCTGCAGTATCAACTAAAATATTTTGTTTGATTCTGGATTGTCTATAAAAAGAAGTTTGAAAATACTTTTTTTTGTTAGGAGCAAAGAATTCATTAAGATCTGAACGAGTATTGATAAAAGTAGGATTTTCATAGAAATTAAGTTTTATTTTTTGCTGTGATGCAGCTTGTTTTATTCTTTTTTCTAACCAGTAATCAGTAGGGTCAACAAGGTAGATGAGCTCTATTTTTTCGATAGAGAGCAGGTCCAGTAAATATCCTAAATCTGATCTTTGGTCACCTATTTCTATGTAATGCACCGTGAGACCTCTAGATTCCAAGAGGCTGGCGTGTGCTTTCATGGTAGCTCGGTGATAGGCCAATTTCATTTTATGAAATTTATATTGTGAAAAGAACAAGGGCTCTTCGATCATATAAATATCATATCCATTCTCGTACAAGACATGTGTTTGAAAAAGTTGATGGGGAAATATAATGTTAATTCCTTTCATTTTTTTGGCTTCTGCAACGTTTACTACAATAAATTACTTGGTCCCATGTAAGTCGCCATTTTTTTCGCCAGTTGAAGGGGCGTCTACAGACAGGACATATTTTATGAGGTAAATTTTGTTTTTTTATCATTAAATTCAGGGGTTTTTTCCGCATGAGCATAAGGGAACTCGACTACTTTTTTGAGTGCATAGTAGGCATTCAGTCCAGAGATACCAACACTGTCCGCAACACCTAAGTCAATATATCCTTCTTCACTCAGAGAGGTTTCAGGAATGATTAAATGTAAGATTTTCCCAATTACCATGAGTGTATTACTGGATTTTATGGGGACACTTTCTTCGTGGATTAAGCCCATTTTCAATTTACTTTCTTTGACAAAAGGAGCATAGAAGTCTTTGTGATATTCTTCGGTAAACCCACATTTTTGAAATTCAGAAACATTTTTTTCAAATTTAGCTGAAGTATAATGTGCTTGTTCAATGAAATCAGAAGGAATATGGTTGATTGTGAATTGCTTACTTTCTGAAATGTTTTCGTGGGTATGCCTGCGTACATTTTGATCTGGTCGTAAAATGAATCCAAGATAGGGAGGGTTACTGCCTAGATGCACGACAGAGCTGATGATGGCTAAATTCGTTTGATCATTTTTGTCTTTGGTACCAATTAAGTTACCTGGCTTGATACCCGAGACTGAATTAATGATATTCAATCTTTTGACATGAGGCATTTTTTTAATACTAGATTCTGATAAATACATATTTATTTATTGTTTTCTGACATGTGTTTTTAAAATTCTTTGACTTTCTTTTTTTACTTTTTTGCCTTTTCGGTGGCCCCAAATTTTTTCTCGAGCTATTTTTCCACTTTCCTCCAAATTTACGATTGGAAAGGGATAGTCAACGCCCATTTCAATACCATAACAAGATTGATCAAAATGATTCATTTTAAAAGGTTCGTGGATAAAGGGCGTGGGTACATTAACTAGCTCAGGTACCCACTTTTTAATAAATATCCCCTCAGGATCATGTTCGTAAGACTGTTTAACAGGGTTATAAATCCGGACTGTATTAATACCGGTCGTACCTGCTTGCATTTGAAATTGTGGATAATGAATGCCTGGTTCATAGTCAAGGAATAATTGTGCGAGATGATAGACGCCAGTTCTCCAATCTTGGTCTAGATGATGACATAACAAGGATACTAACATGGCACGCATACGAAAATTGATCCACCCCGTGGTATGAAGACACCTCATACAGGCATCTACCAATGGGAAACCGGTACGACCTGATTGCCATGCGAGCAGATGGTTATTGTTTTCAACTCTTACTAGGGATTCGTAGCCCCTGTTGACA
>NZHT01000120.1 GCA_002691385.1 Flammeovirgaceae bacterium
AAATATATTAATTATATAGTAATAGCTGTTTTATTGTTACAGTGCCTTCCAGGCCTTGCTATTTTCTTTTCTGAAGAAATTGGACAACAACTAATAAATCAAAGTTTTGGCAATGGCAATCAAATAACAAATGAAGATGCTCTTAGAATATCTAAAACATTCATGTCAGTTTTCCCATTTATTGGACTAGGAATAGCTTTTATTATCTTGGGATTAAATAATGTCAAAAATCAAGCGCTAGCTCGAAAACTATGTGTTTACGTTGCTGCTTTCATGGGGTTTTTTGCCCTTCCTGATGTAATAAACACATTTACAGATTTGCTTGCTCAACCTGCCCCAGTAATCGTAATTAATTTCCTAGTTATGGGATTATTGTTGTATGGTTCAAAAAATGGAACTATTTAAAATTGTAAATCCATAACTCCAAGGATCTTTTGAATCCTAGTTGAGAAAGTAGGTAATGCCATAATTGGAGATATTGAAGTGCTAATTGTGCTAGAATAATCGCCAAACACATTTGTAATATTCTTTTTCTTTTCTTTCATGAGATAAAAGCAAATAATGAGGCTAAAGATTACTACAGGGTTGGAGTACTTAAATTCGGCAAGCATACAGGCATTCTAAAGGAGATTAAGAATACTTGTGGGCGTTTGCCAATAAGTTCAAAGACCTACGAATTTGTATAAATAATTACTAGGATATATTGTATCAGGAATTTTTTTACTCTTTGAGTGAGATTTTATTATCAAAATTTATAAAAGGTTTCTCTAATCAATTATCTCTTCAAACTTTTTTAACACTTCATCAAATTTCATCTTTGATATATTATAAGATTGCTCATGACTCTTAGTATGCCTTGATGTGGTATTCGATAATTCCCAACTCATGCCACCTAATCTACTTTGCACTGACAGCGAAGATCCCGAATATACATCTGCATAATTATCCAGGCCTCTAGCGCCAGTCAATATCATTCGTAAATCGATTAATTTATTTTTTTTCATGTGCATATAATTAACATTGGTTACTGCTTTTGAATTAATAACTGTATTAATTTCACCATTTACATCATCAATAGCATCATCAATATCATCAACCAATTTTTCAAAATCACTAGATAATTTATCGAGTTTTAACTGAAAATTATATAGATCAAACCTTTCTTTCTGCGTAGACTTACTTCCATCCTGAATAACCTTAAAACTTTGCTTTTCTGTCAATTCAGTAAAAGTATTATTCTCATACTTGGATAAATGTACATTATAGGTTCCAGGGGGTACCAGTGGGCCTGCGTAATTATGTTCATCTTCTATATTTCTATATGAAAAAGTTCTCAAATTCCAATAAACCTCATTATACCCCGCAGAATTATCACCCTGTACTCTTCTTACTATATTCCCATTAGGAGATTCAATAGTTAAGAAAATCTTAGGTTTTTCTTCTTTAATTTCTTCATCAAGTTGATCTCTTGAAGGATAGCTTATAAACTCACTTCTATCAAATTTTGACTTTTCTTCAATTTTTCTTTTCTCCTCTTTAGATATTAATCCTTCTTTTAGATGATAGGATAGCTTCACTCCATATGGTGGATTAGGTGAAGTAAAAAAATTATGCCCCGTTCCAGATTTCTCAGGGGATGTAATAATAAATTGTAAGACATCTTTTACTGAGAACAAATGAGCATCTTTTGAAAGAACATCTTTTGAAACTTCCCTTATAGGAGAATAATCATCCACAACATAAAAACCTCTTCCAAAAGATGCTGCAATTAAATCATCTTCTGCCTCATGAATTTCCAAATCTCTAATCGCAATAGTTGGAACATCTTTAAATTTGTTCCAAGAATCACCCCCATTTATGGAATAAAACATGCCAAATTCAGTACCTACAAATAACATATTAGAATTAATGTGATCTTCAACAATTGACCAAACAAAATTATTTTTTGGTAAGTTTGATGAAATCATTTTCCATGATCGTCCACCATCAGACGTTTTTATTATGTAAGGTTTGTAATCTCCATATTTATGATAATTAAATGTAGCATAGATAGTATTCACATCATGCTTCGATGTGGCTAAATCAGTAACATAGGCTCGTAATGGAATTCCAGGAAAATTCTCAAATTTTTCCCATGAAAGTCCATTGTCCTTAGTTAAATGTACTAAACCATCATCGGTACCTACAACAATCATCCCTTCTTTAATTCTAGACTCATCAAGAGATACAATTGTACCTAGCGGAGATGTAAAGACATTTTTAAAAATTGCATCTGAACTCCAAATCTTACCCATAACCTTTTTTTTATTTCTATCTTCATTTCTGGTAAGGTCATTACTAATTTTTTCCCATGAATTTCCCCTATCATCACTCTGGAAAACGTAATTAGCAGCGAAATAAAGTCTATCCGTTTTATGTGGACTAATAATTAGTGGAGCATCCCAATTCCATCTATATGCTGGTTCATTAGAATCAGGATGTGGTTTAATACCAATTTTTTCACCATTTGATTTATCATATCTCATAATCCCTGCATACTGCGACATTGTGTAAATTATATTGGGATCACTAGGATCTATTCTAACTTGGAAACCATCTCCACCGGTTGTAACAAACCAATCGCTATTTCTTATTCCAGAATTATTTTTTGTCCGAGATGGCCCACCAAAACTATCATTATCTTGGGTACCTCCATAAATATTGTAAAATGGTTTTTCATTGTCTATTCCTACCCTATACAGCTGTGTAATAGGCATATTATCAATAAATTTCCACGTTTTCATTTTATCAAAACTTTCATATACCCCACCATCACAACTAATCATTATATAATCAGGATCATCTTTGTCAAAAACTACATCATGACTATCTACATGTTTCTTATTTTCTGGAATCCTTTCAAAAGTTTTTCCACCGTTTTCGGTTACATACGATCTCATATCAACTGAATATATTTTATCAAATTGATGTGGATCTGGAAAGATCTCAACATAATACTGGGAATCAACAACTTGATAATCACTCATTTTCTCCCACGTCTCTCCATAATTTTCAGATCTATAAAATCCTTTAGTATTTTCCTTTGCAGTAATAAGGGCATATATAACATTAGATTTCTGTGGCGAAATTGCAAGGCCAATCCGTCCTAAATCTCCTCCAGGTAATCCATTCTTAAGTTTTTCCCATGTCATACCCCGATCCACAGATTTGAATATTCCCCCTTCTGGACCTCCTGCTATTATTATTCCAAAATGTCTTCTTCTCTGATATGTACTTGCATACATAATATCACTATTTTCATGATCCATAACAACATCAGATATTCCAGTATCATCACTGACAAATAATATCCTTTCCCAATTTTTGCCTCCATCTTTTGAATTATATAATCCCCTTTCACCACCTGAATTCCATAGAGGGCCCTGAGAAGCAACATAAATATTATCCGAATTTTTAGGATCCACAATAATTTTTGCTATGTGCTCAGATTTATTTAGACCTACATTTTTCCATGTTTTACCCGCATCAATACTCTTGTATACACCATCACCAAAGCCAACAGATCTTTGACTATTATTTTCACCAGTACCTAACCATAATATATTTGGATTATTGGGATCCATAGAAATTGTTCCAATTGAATAAGAACCGTAAACATCAAATATTGGAATCCACGTTGTTCCAGAATTTTGAGTTTTCCATACATTCCCTGAAGCAGTTGTAACATACCATATACTAGAGTTTGAATAATCTTTTAAAACTTTAGTTATCCTACCTGAAACTTTTGCTGGGGCTATATTTCTAACTTCTATATTATCAAAAATTGAAGTATTAAATGGCTGATTATTGCTCTTCTGTGATAATACTTCAATAGACAAAATTGAACCAATCACTATAAATAGAATTATTTTAAATTTCATTTTTATTTAATTTTTCTTATTCAAATATTCTTTCATTAAGTTAAGAAATTATTTAGCTTTTCTCTTATAAAAAATGGTTTAAAGTTCTTACCTAACCTATCCAAAATTGCAAAACCCACAAAAACAACTTTGATATTAAAAAACCCTACCAATAAATATATCTTCATAAGCATTCCCTAGGTAGAAAATTCATCCTGTAATCACTAAGGATGGAAATATTTTTTAGTTTTAATTTCAACCATGAAACAATTTAAACACTTCCTATTCTTAAGCATTCTTTGTTCACTTATATTGTTAACCAATTGTGGTGAAGACAGTGATGATCCTCAGAAAACGGACTGTCCAGTTATATACGAACCTGTTTGCGGTTCTGATGTAAACACATATTCTAATAGTTGCGTAGCAGAAGCCGCAGGAATTGAGAACTATTCATCTGGAGAATGTGCTAATTAGTCTGAACCTCTCATTCAGAGAGTGAAAATAAAATACCGAGTGATTGAAAAGTTGATGATATTTATCGATTTATTTATGGAGAGAATGGCAGCGTAGAATAAATTTTTAATTACTTTTATTTTTTAAAATCCCGAAGATATGAAAAACTATATTCAGCTTATTTTTTTGGTAGTATCAATCAATTTAAGTGCGCAAACATCCACTTTTTATGGTGATTATGATGTTAACAAAAATATTAATGCCAATGGAACTATCAAAAGGAAGGTGGATGTCTCTGATAAGATCAATCAAACGATAAACACTATTGATTACGAACAACTAGCTGCTGCTAATGCCCAAAAAGAAGCTAATAAATTAAATAGTACAAAGTATTCCAATGAACTTCTTCGACAACGAGCCTTAGAGATAGCTAATGATCCAAATAAAGCATTTGATTATGGTCGTGACTTCTTTTTTATGAAGAAGGGTGCTCAAGCCAAGATTTTGGGCTACAGAAAAACTTTTCATAAGCAGAGAGAACTATATGGTAATCTCTTTACCAAAATCCATCAATCAAATTATAGAAACCAAAGTGAGGATGGTATTATTACTGAAATTGAGTTACATGGATGCTTTAAATTGAGTGGTTTGAATAAAAAAAATCCAAGTATCAAAGAAACTTGGGAAAGATTTAGAAATGGTGCTGAGGAGTATGCAAAAATTGATGATTGGATTGTCGGTGAAGTTACTAAAGATGGGTCAGACCTTTTCATTCATAACAAAGATATTAATACAGCTACGGTATTTTCACTAAAAGGATTTAAAGGTACTGTAAGCTATGAAGATAACCATGAATATGTAATTAAAGACAATTATACTGCAGATTTTGATGGAGGAGTATGTGAGGCAGGAGCAAGATTCAAAGGAGATAAAGATGAAGTTACTTTTGAGCAGTTAGAGGGTAGAAGATATTATTTCAGAACTTTAATTGAAAATATTATCTCATCGGCTTTGATGGATGGAAAATAGTTAGACTATGGAAAAACTTAGGCTTGTCTTTTTCCTATCATAAACTGAGCATTTATTGATAAAAAAGTTAAACCTATTTGATACATATAAAAAGCTAATAAATCTCCACATAATTTGAAATGATATAGATTTGAGCAGTTGGAGGTACACAGCTTTAGGAGTACTTTTAATTTTATCAAGCTATTATGGTACTCCGAAAATAATAATTTCAGGAAGAATGAAAATCTCTTACCAAAGGACTATGAGGTATCTCGGTATTACATTTTTAGTGGCTGAAATTATTCAATTTTTTAAGTGAATCAATGCTGTCTTTTACTCTAGATTGAGAGAAATATACCTAGGCATAGCTGCAACATTTGCTTGGAGCAGTTCAGAAAGTTGAAGCTTTTACAATATTGGATAACAATAAATTGAAATTATGAAAAACAAATCAATTACTTACATTCAATATCCCTTAATATTAATAAGTATTACACTTTGTATTTCTGGAATAAGGTGGTTAACGAGTTCCGAACCTTGGATATTAGATCAAGTTGCCAATGAAGAAAGATTACAAATGACTTTTGATGACCTTTTTATAATTGATGGTAACTCAACATTAAGTGAATATCTGACTCAGATTTATCGATTTTTGGGGCTTTATGTTCTGGGAATAGGATTTTTACTCCTTTCCTTTACATCGAGCAAATTTTTAGAAATATATATTGTTAGACAACGATTTTTGAGCGTGCTTGGGATTTTGATAGTCTCAAATTTAGTTTTGGCCTACGTATGGATTCCTTCTTCACATTTTATCTATTTAATGTGGGGTTCAATCCTATTGTATTGTTTTAGTCTTTACAATCATATTAGATACAATCATATTTGACTATAAATAACTATCTTCTGCGGGCCAATTGTGTTTAAACTACTACATTAAAAAATAGATCAAAACTATGGATTATAAAAAATAATAATAAATCATACATAGAGAATGATATTTGGAGAAAATATATTATCGTAAGAAATGATTTTTCAAATAATCTGAAAAAATTTGTCTAAATTTTGCANATCAATTAAACTCAGAGATCGTNGTCCATGATAGTTACTANCATAATCANACTCAAAANGTAGAAATATTTNNTAGATTTGAATTTTGAATAACTTCAAATACNTCCTCTTCTTNAAAGTATTATTTTTTCACTTTAATTATANGANGAAAATGAGGNTTTAAACATCGAGTAAATANTGAAAACAAGAATCACAGGTATTATGACCTTCCTTACTGCACTTGGATTGTTTATCTATGCAATATGGGCTACTTTAATTAAGAATCATTGGGAGGCAGAAGCATTTTTAATAATCCACGGATCAATAATTTTGTCATTATTTGCCATGCTCTATGTTTACTGGACAAACTTTGGAGCCCTTGATCAAGAAATTAATAGAATACAGAAGGTAAACAAACTAATCCAATCCCAAATAGAATTTGAAAAAATTAAAAAGGATATAGAGCATAAAAAGTTAAATAAATTAAAGAAAGAATTGGATGAAGATTGATTTAAATATAATTCTCAGCTAGGATTTTAATGGTATCCACTAGACAGTAATAATCTAATTTTGATAGCCGCAAAAGTTATCTATTACAACCTCGGGTTTAATTATCATATTAATCCATAACAACAAATGGGAAACTGACTATATACTTTGGGTTGAGTTTACGAAACAAAATTGAAAAAGGTTTTAACCCCTATCAAATACTTAATAAAAAAACCTCCCTATTCTTTAACTTTTGCAAGTAAGAAATTAAATGAAATTGAAATAATTTGATAACCTAAAATAGAATGAAAATACCTTCAAAGAATTAACTAAAGAAGCCAAGTTAATCTCCTGTTTGTTAGAAGTGCATTGCAGTACTGCTGGCTTTGTTCCAGCAAATTAATCGGACATCACGAATGGTATTGGACTAAAACATAGATCTGGTCCCAATCCCTTTGGCAGCATAATCGTTCTCGCTATGAAAGAACTAGAGGATTCATGATTATCGCATAAGCAGATTATAACTTTATCTTATGTCAAAGGAACACATAAAAAGCGAGCGCATAAAAAGTTAAAATTAAGTGATAAGGCTACGGATTATTATAGGATTGGAGTACTTAAATCTGACATGCATACAGCTTTTTAAAAGAGTTTAATAGCACTTGTGAAGTGCTACCTAAAGTGGTGATATTAGAAGCGCTATAGCCTTATTTTGGGGTTTTAGAGTAAGATATTTGATAAAATTTTTAAGGTAAGGGTAATTCTTAATTTGATAAGGGTATAAAAAGTAATGTCGAATTTTATTTTGACAACACGCTTTGGTCAAGAGCTTTTGAATTTGTTTATTTAACTGCTCGGATGTAGTATCCCATAAGTTTTTTTATATTACAATCTTAAAATATTTATCAATCTAAACAATCAAAAAAATGAAAAATTTCCTTTATACTCTAATACTTTGCTTATCATTCATAATTTCCAATGCTCAGGAAGTCTTCATGCTATCCCCCATTATTGTAGCAGATGAGGATAAAGATGATTTTGAATCTATTCAAACAAAATACGTAACCCCCTTAGCTCAAGATGCAGTAGATGGTAAATCAATGAAAGGTTGGGTATTACTTAAAAAAGCTCCTTTTGGAAATCCAGATAATAAAATTAACTATATGTGGGTTGCTGTTTTTGATGATATAAATCAAATGGTTAACTCAAAACAATGGTGGTTAAATTCAGAATCCAAATTCGGAATCCCCTCAGAAATTTTATATGATGGATATGAATGGGAAGGCAGAGGAAGGTATGTCTACAAAACAGAGAGACAAATTGAAACAGGTACACCTGGGAAATATATAATTTTAAATTGGGCAACACCAAAAGACGTTGCTAAAATGATTGATTTCCAAGATGAAGTTGAAAAACACTTTCGTAAGAATATTATTAAATCTGGAATGGTTGGATGGGGAATGGCTACCAGGATCGTACCCCAAGCAAAAGATAGATCAACGGCTTTTTGGTGGGATATTTATGATTCTATGGAAAACACAATGGAACATTTGGCAGGAGGAGCTGCTCTTACTGGATTATCAAAGGAGAGTTTCTCGGAATTCAATGAGCAAGTTCCTAACGGATGGGATAATAGGGTAATTTTTGAATTTGTAACAGGTACTCAATAAAAAGAATATTTTAAAGCTTATATGTAACTCTGAGAGTTGTGGTGATTCTCGGAGTTTCTTTAAGACCAGCAAGCTTCACAATCAGGATCATCGATCGAGTAACGCACTTTCAAATTCATATCGGTAAACACAAAACCAATTGAATCCCTGATACAGATTTTTAAAAATACAAATTTTTTCTTCTTGTATAACTTTTTAATTTTATTGTAGCTTAAATCAATTACAAAAAATTAAATTGGACTAGAGCAATACCCTTGGATGAAAAGAATTCGCTAAGGGTGGTTTTCTCTAGTTTGAAATTATTCTCAATATAACGGAACTAATTTATTTTTGTTGTTAATAAGGAAATAAAGCATATTGTGCTCAGTTTTAATAATACAACCTTCTCCATTTATTTTAATTATATTAAAACATGAAAAAAATCGAACAACTCCTGCTTTTAAGTATCCTTGGTTCACTTCCATGGTTCATCAATTGTGGTAATAGCGATGATCCCGTTGCTGATAATGTTATTGACCCAATTATAGGTTCATGGCTTTTAACCAATGAGGAATGGACTGGACCAAAGGAAAATCCTAATTCCTTAAGATCTTGTTATTTGAAAAGTGACCACGGTAAGCCAAACAAATGGGCTATTACTGAAACAGAGGCAACACATAAAATGTGGAAATGTTGGATAGACGGTCCTGGTGCTGGAAAAATGCCCTTTGGCAATTGGCCAGTTATATATAAAGAAACCTGGAAAAATCTTGGTAATAACAAATATGAGTTTAATGGTGATCAAGGAACTTTTACACCATATTCGCTTGAGTTTTCCTCAGATCTTAGTTCGATGATTATAATTTGGTATGAAGAAGAATATGCTGAAACTTGGACCAGACAATAAACTAAGAGGCATGTTTAACATCATCAAATACTGTACGGTATAAACCTATTTCTCACCCCTAAATCAGCCCTTCTAATATCCTCTTTAGCATCTTTTAGGAGGGGGAAGAAGCCTTAGTTTAGAATAAAGGCATAAAAGAATGTCCAATTTTAATTCCACAAAAAGTTATGGTCAAAAATTTTTGAAGTTGTATCTAACTCCTAAGATGTAGTGTCTGAGGAGTTTTCTTTATATTGCGACCTAAAAGAATATCAACTAAACAATCGAAAAAATGAAAAAAATATTTTTAATCCTTTTCAGTATAATTTTTCTCAATTCTGCATTTGCTCAAGAACAACCCTATTTATTAAGAGCACATTACATAGAGGTCGAAGGAGATGTAGGTGCTTTTATAAAAGCAAATATGGAATTTTATAAAAAAATGGCACAATTAGCAGTAGAAGATGGAAAATGGGATGGTTGGCAAATGTGGCAATCAAATACCAACTATAACCAATTTGTCTTTTTTCATCATTTTAAAAACCCCAAGCAATTCGAAGATTGGCCTGGAGATTGGACAAGTGATAAAAATGTCAAAAAAGCTCGTGTTAAAAGACCCGATCATTCGGCTTTTAAAATGGTAGGTGGATCCAGTATAGTATATCAAATGATCTCCACTGCTCTCAGCGGAACCGGGTCAAAATATTTTATTATGAATGAGTACAAAGCTCCTAATTGGACGAGCTTCATTGAAAACAACAAATTATGGGGAGAACTATATGTCACTCCACAACTGGAAAAAAATCCTGGATTAAACTGGGGATTTGGAATGACTGTAATGGGTAATCATTCAGAAAATGATAAAATGATAAATTATAATGGCGTCTCATTCGATGGTTTTCCCTCTCTTGCAGATCTAATCAATGCTCAAGCATATGCTGAAGGTAAATGGGATTCAGATGTAAACTTTCAAGCCTTTTCAAAAGCAGTTAATGAATTGGATTTAGGGAATTTTGCAGATGCTAAAAAACAATCAGTTTGGAGAGTACTTGATACAAGCTGGGACTAAAATTTGATATCAATTAATTTTGTTTAAAAAGGGGTTTTTAATAAAGACCTCTTTTTTTATTAGCCACAAGCTTGAAAGTTAGGATTATCGATGGAACAGGTCTTCACAATGTGTGGTGTCTCAGGAGGTTTTTATAAAACTCTTTATTATTTAGGCTCTTTCCTAAATGAGTGCTTATCAAACCAAGCATTAATATAACCGTGAGTTCTTAAAAAGTTTGAAGGTTTACTGCTTGTTCCATGATATTCTTTATTAAACCTGATCATTACGGTAGGAACTTTATTCATTTTTAATGCTTGATAGTATTCCTCTGTTTGAGAAATTGGAGTACGTAAATCCTCTTCTCCGCACATAAGCATCGTTGGTGTTTTTACATTTCCAACATACATTAAAGGTGATCTCTTAATGTGCTCACTTGGATCTTCCCAAGGATATTTTTCAAAATTATAATACCAACCTGCACCATCGGTCGTTCCAACAAAAGAGAACCAATTGGTAACTGGATAGTTCACAGAAGCAGCAGCAAATCGATCCGTTTTTCCAACAATCCAACTCGTCAATACTCCACCTCCACTTCCACCATAGACATACATTTTATTTACATCAATATACCCCTTTGAAATTACTACATCAACACCGGCCATAATATCGTCATAATCATTCCCTGGGTAAGCATTCTGAATTGCATTTGCAAAATCATATCCATATCCCGTAGAACCTCTAGGATTTGTGTATAATACAACTTGGTCCTGTGCTGCATGCAATTGAAAATTATAGTTGAATCCCACATTATACATACTATGAGGTCCTCCATGAATTCTAAGTACTAGAGGGTACTTTTTATTTGAATCGAATTGAGGTGGTTTTACAATCCACCCTTGTACCTTTTTACCGTCTACTGATTTATATGTTATCTCTTCTATTTGTCCAAATTCTACATTGTAAAAGATATCCTTATTCACCTCAGTAAGACGTTTTATCTTATGAAATTTTTCAATAGAAAAGCTTATGATATCACTTGGGTTTGACGGATCACTCCAAGTTGCTACGGCATTACTACCTACTAAATCGTTAATAGTAAGCATATGGTTTCCTGTTGTAACTTTCTTTACTTTCGCATTTAGATTTACATAATATACATTGCTCTGACCAAATTCTCTCACATTAAAATAAACTCCCGAACTATTACTTGCCCAAATAGCAGAGCTTGGTGTTTGATCTAATTCAGCAGTCACACACTTTAAATTTGAACCATCAGCATCCATAATATACATTTTACGATCACTATAGAAGTTTTTAGACCAAGTAGATCCCACAAATGCAATTTTAGATCCATCCGGAGACACACGAGGGGATGATTCTGTTCCGTCACGAGATGTAAGTTCATTTAGCTCTAAGGTATTTATGTCTACGGAATAGAGATTGGAATGTCCTCGCGCATATTCTGCTTCTGGCTTTTGATAACTACTGAATATAATTGTTTTGCTATCCTTAGACCATGCAATTCCTGCTGACACGTCATCATATTCCCCAAATGTAATTTGTCTTGCAGTTCCTCCTTCTGCCGAAACAATAAAAAGCTGACGAAAACCTCGTTTAAGAAAGCCAACTCGATCTTGGCTATAATCCACCTGATCTATAACTTCAGGTACTTTAGTCCACGTAGCTCCTTTTGGTTGTGTAGGAACTCCTTTAGGTTTCAAGGCGGGTTCTAAAGATACATGCATGATAAAGGCAATATACTCTCCATCTGGAGACCATTCTATACTGGAAGGAGACTTCTCTAATTTTGTTATCTGAGTCGGGTCACCTTCAACTCCCAAATACTTTACAAAAATCTGTGTCCCATTTGGCTCACCTTTTTTGGTAAATGCAATTTTATTTCCATCTAGAGACCATTTGCCATCAGATCCATTCAAGAAAAACCGATTGGTTGATCCATCCCAATTCATTATCCACAAATCCGTCTCTCGTTTATCATCAACGAGATTAATCCAAGTTCTAGAGTAAAGGATTTGTTTACCATCGGGAGAGAATGTGGGATTTGAAGTCCATTCATAATTCTTATAATGCTCTAATGAAAGTCTTGTCTTTTCTTGTCCTTGAGCATAAAATATACATAAAATAAACACAAAAGATAAAGCACGTTCCATAGTTCAGTCTGTTTATAGATTATTCTATTCAAAGTTACAACTTTGACTTTATTTCATCCAAAGTAGTCACAAATTTTGATCCCCTATCAAAATCATCTTCCTGACTTCAATATAGACTGTGACTATTTCAAATATCAACTAAAAACTATTCCTTTTTCTGAATGTATTGGACATATTCACTATCATCCGAAGGTATTATTTTGGTCCAATTTAATTATGTATAATGGGTATGAGTAAAGATTTCATATGGAATAATAAAAATCTTTATTTGATTCAGCTTGTGTTTTTATTCCTATTAAGGCTTTGTTCATCATACCTTTCAATTGAATCTTTACAAACAACCAATTTATTGGATGGCATAACAAATTTTTTGAGAAATAGGAATATCTGTAAACGATAGAAATTTTTAGATTAGAGAGCTTTTGAACTTTCCATGAACCAATAGCCCTATATGCAAAAAATAAATAGGGAGAAGTAAAGTTGGTAAGCTCCCATTTCCAATATCTATTATCACATTTTTCGATGATCTTATCTTTAAAAATTCTATGAGTTTTGATGAGAAAATTTCCCTGAATTATAGGATACCTTATGCCTCCCAATAGTCCCCAATTTTCATCATTTTCAAATCCAATAATTGGGGGCTGACATAAATAACCATTTAAAAATTGGGTAGCATCCCCTAAGATAGGAGCTTTAAAAGCTCTATCTATTTCACAACTAAAAATAGATTTTTTACAAACAGTTACTTTCAATAACATAATCTTTGACTTTATTTCATTTAAACCTAATCAATTCTTATGTAAATTGTTCTCATCCGAAGATGTTGCTCTAGTCCAATATAATTTTGTATAATGTATTTGAGCTACGAAAAAATCAAAAGGCCATACAAAAAAAATAATTTTTTTTTATCTCCAAGCTCAATCAAGGCTTAATGTACTTTCTTTAAGTCGGCCTCTGTGCCTATATTTTTGAATCAGATATACGAGTTCTGTGAGATCGATGAAAGTATCACTTTGTGCTTCCTCTCCTAGTTCAAAATAGGCATTAAAGATATTCTGACCATGGTTGAATTTGGCTAGTGCTCCTTTGATCCAAAACTTCTGCAGATATTCATCTAGATTATTATCATATTTTCGTCCACGCTTACGATTAATATTTGAGGATTCTATCACGATCCTTAGGGGGTAAAATGCGAATCTCCAAGAAGGTCATTGGATATTAATTTTCCGTAGTTAAGACCAATTTCTCTGACTATAAAGTTAGTAAAAGTTAAGGCTAGTCTGATAAGATAGCGTATTTAATTAACATGATTGGTTTATACAATTGAAAAATAAAATATGAAATCTTTACATAATTTGAAATAATATAGATTTGGCGGTTGATTCTTGATTTTGTATTTCGTTATAAAAATTATAGATTGAAGATGTGAGAATATTTAAAAATAAATCAAGACTAGACTTTCAGTACATAGTTGTAGAAATTATCCTTGTTACTGTTGGTATATTAATAGCTATTGCGATAGACAATTGGAATTCTAGTAGATTAACGCAATTAGAGGTTGATGATTATTTATTTGAAATCCATTCCGAAATAGAGGTGAAAATAAGATATCAAGAAAAAAGTATTGAAGCTTTTGAATCTATGTCTAATAGTTTGTTAAGAGCAATGAAAATAATCGAAAGAAACGACGTTGATTCTATACCTTATTTAAAAANTATAATATGGCCGCTAGNTNAAATTTNGCCTGTGGAGTACAAGTTGCCAATTCTTGAAGAGTTTATTGATAAAGATTATTTAAATGTTGTTCAGGATGACTCATTAAAACAAGTTCTAAAAAAATATAAGGGGATAAAAGAGGGAGCTCAAAACATGGCTGAATTTGATCGAAAATGGTATTTAGATAAGGTTGAGTCTTGGATAAACAAGAATGTTGAATACCTCGAAATTAGGCCATCAACAACATATACAGGTTATATCTTTAATGATAGGAATATAAATAACCATCCAAGAATTAAAACAAATTTTGAGGGCTTATTTAATGACTTGGAGTTTTGGAATTTGCTTACCCACAAAACGGAAACTTTGTTAATTAATTTACAAAGAGTTAAGTTCGATAAAAGACGTTTTGTATTAATTGAAAAGAAATTAAGGCAGTATCTAGAAAACAAAGATTAAAAGAGAAATTAGTTTAGAGAACGAAACATCATTTTAAGTGAGTAGCTTGAAGAAAGTTATCTATTCATAACTTCGGGGTTAATTATGATATTAAGCCATAACAGTAAATGGTAAACCAACCATATCACATGGGGTGGGTAAGTAATTCAAAATAGAAATAGATTTTAAGATTATAATAAAGAAAGCATTAACCACTGCCAAACAAAACAAACTCTTCTTCTTTTTCTTTGAGTGCTTTTTCAGATTTTATCATACTTTTTTGAATAAGTTTATCATACTCAGCTAATAGCTCTTTGCTAGTTATCTAATTCTCAATGCGAGAAAATAATTCGTTTTTCATTTCTCGGGCCCTTTGAATATATTCTCTATTTTTTATCCAAAAATCCATAGTTTCAATATCTGTCTTTTTTAGATCTGTTATCCAAACATTAGTAACTCGCTGCCTAAATTCTTTAATGTTTTCTTGCTCAAACGTATAAGTATTTCTAATCAAATAATTAAAGTCAACTCTATCATTTACTATTCATTATTTGACCTAAATCTTTTCAATTCTTCTTTGAGAGTAGCCATTACTTTATTCTTAGTTTTTTATTTGTCCATGTTAAACAACATATTTCAATTCATAAAGAATAAATCTTAACTTGAATAAATAATGAAACCGTGTTTAATGGATTTAAATCCTAGTTAAAAATACTTAGATCCCATTTTTCTTTCCATTCCAACTCAATTGAATTATCATCGGAAATATTAAGCGGAAGCCAAATGTACTTACCCTCAATTGGATTACTGGGCTTCCATCGATCTGCCATGAATATGTAATTATCTTCTGTATTCTTGACTTTTAGAATAAATGTACCCTGTGAGTTAAAGGTGGTATTGGCATTTTCTCCTAAGCATGGATTACCCAACTCTGTCCAAGGGCCAAAAATATTGTCCGCAGATGCCGACCTTGCTGCATTGGGCGCCCATCCAGTACAACCAGAGGCAATAATAAAATACTTTCCATTTTTCTTAATTATTGTTGGTGCCTCCATGAATCGGTACTGAAAGAAACGTTTGTAAATACCTGAGTGAGAGAGATAATCGTCCGAAAGTTGTGATATGTGTAGGGTACTGTTTTCTTCTGATGAATATAATTGATATGCTGTACCATCATCATCTTTAAATAATGTCATATCTCTGGACATTTGTCCGATTTCAAAATCTCTACCAAGTATGTTAAGGCTATCTACATGAAAGGGCATGCATTGTGGGCCGCCACAATAACTTTTTTCAGTAATTTTTGGAATCTTTTTTTTATGGAAATTTTTGACATTTAACGGCCAAATACCCTTGTTTGGTCTTAAAGATTTTATAAATCTAAAGGGACCTCTGGGACTATTTGAAACGGCTACTCCCGTAAGTGCAGCAGAATATTGTTGATTTTTGGGTTCTAAATGAAACCACATAACAAATTTTTTTGTCTTCTCATTGAATATAACTTTTGGCCTTTCCAAAATGCAGCCCTTAGAAATGTCGGAATTAGAGTTTGTTTCATCAACATGTAAAACGATTCCTTCATCTTTCCAGTTGTATAAATCTACAGAAGTATAGAGGTGAACGCCTACTTGGGCCGTATTACCTATTTCCCCTTCAATTTTATGTTCCCCGTACCAGAAATAAGTGTTGCCGTGAAGTAAAATTCCTCCTCCATGGGCATTGATGTGTTTACCTTTATCATCTAACCATTCCTGTCCAGGATTGAAAGTGTTCAATTTTTCAAATAGAGGATTTTTTTTTTCTTTGCAATTTGCAACTAAGAGTAAACAAAAAATTACCAAGTATCTCATTTCTTTTTTTTTAATTCAATATTAAATGAATTTAACAAATTATTAATAGAAAAAATAATGAATCAAGTGTTGCAGCCCTAAAGAACTATGACAACAATATAAGGCAAACATCTCTAATTGTAATGAGCACAAAAAAGGAAGTATATAAACTTATGGACCTCAGCAAATACTTTGATCTTAACTATAAGAATTATTTAATCGATCAGAGAAAAGCCAAAAGCAGGATTGGCAATCAAAATAAATATCTTTAATGCCTTTGTGCTAAACTTAAAGAATTGGAGATTCAAGTCAACTCAGCGGTATTCACTTTTAAAATATCCAAATCTAATAAATCAATATATAATCTTGTAGTGCCTATTCACAAAATAAAAGGCATATTATGAAATTTACTAAAAAAGGTGGCTGATGCAATTTATATATATGACTCTTACAGTGTGATGCATCAGAAGTTTTTCGCTAAAAATCAAAAAGTCCCTCTGAAAGATATTTTAGCCCTGTGTCACAAGCCACAGCAACAACTCTAGATTTAGGGCCTAGGTCCTTAGATAATTGTAATGCCCCTGCCACATTCATACCACTAGAAGTACCACAAAATATTCCCTCCCTAATCGCAAGATCTCTGCAAGTTTTTCTTGCTGTGGACTCTTCAATGGTAATAACATTATCAACATATTCGGAATTATAAATAGCAGGAATAAATCCAAGACCTATTCCCTCTACATTATGTGCCCCTCTAATCCCTTTTGAAAGTATAGGAGAACTTGCAGGTTCTAATGCAACAATTTTACAATTACTGCCTACATTTTGAAATGATTTTGCAATTCCCATTAATGTTCCTGCAGTTCCAATAGTGTCGCAAATTGCATCGACATCTTTACCAAGTTGTTGAAGTATTTCATCTCCGAGTGGAACAAATCCTTCAATAACGTCACTATTATTCAGTTGATCAGTAAAGAAAGTACCAGGTTCATTTGAGATTTCTGACGCTCTA
>NZHT01000121.1 GCA_002691385.1 Flammeovirgaceae bacterium
CTGGCGATTTTGGTACAATTATATTGCCAGATGGACAAACAGCAAATTTAACAGGAGCAAGTTTCACAGATCCTGCTGGTTCAGCAAGTACGGTAACAATCACGGGAATTTCAGGTCAATCTACACAAAACACAGCTGTAGGAGCTACTGCTATAGATGGAATTACTGGCCAGTGGACGGATGGCTCCAGTCTAACTTCTAATCCTGATGATGCTGAGACGATCACCGATGCTGCAGCACCTGCCATTATTGCAGCAAGAACATTAGATGACGATAACGATGGACAAATAGATCAAATATTAGTCACATTATCTGAGGCAATTACTGATGGCAGCTCAACCTTGAATAGTACCACATTTAACGTTGCCGGATATACGGTAAGTAATACTACTACGGGAACTTCCGCCAATGACAATGAAGTGCTTATTTCTCTTACAGAAAGTGGATCAGCTGATACAGGTGCTACTCCTAATGTAGAATTGGTTGCTGCCAAAATCAAGGATGCTAAGCCTAATACTTTAGCATCTAATCAAACATTTACTGGAACGGCTGATACTGCACCACCTGTTCTGTTATCGGCCTCCTATAAAGATATCAATCCTGTTGCTGAACCTGATGGTACGGTAGACCGTGTAGATGTGATTTATAGTGAAGATGTTTCAAATTCCGCTTTTCAGGCAGGAGATTGGACTTTCCCTACCAATGGAGCAAATTTTTCTGCTTCCAGCGCTAATTTTAATGGAAACACTATCGAGATAACAGTTACTGGCGCAGCTGCCAATAGCACTGTATTTGGTGCCACTACTGTATTATACACTGCCAACGCAGGTACTGCAAATAGTATTAAAGACGTTGCCTCAACGCCAAATAATGCACCGACAAGCAGTGCAACCACTTTAACCGATGCTGCCGCTCCCATCATAGTCTCCGCATTCACCAAAGATTCCCAGCCTGACGGCTCCGCAGATCAACTAGTAGTAACTTTCAGTGAACCTGTTGATTTATCCAACGTAGACAATGGCAATTTTGATTTAACAGAAAGTGCAGGGGGATCTCCCACCATAAATGGCAGCTATACCGCTAATGATGCCACCTCAATCACCTTTAATTTGGCCGGAGTCACTCCTGATAATACGTCCTTGACCATTGACTTAGGTTATAAAGATGCAGCAGGGACAATCATAGACAACAGCAGTAATGAAATGAGGTTTACTGAAGATACTACTGGATCAGATGGAGTTGGGCCTACTGTAGAGATCACAGCTACTAATGGTACACTAGCTTCCCCCGGCGCTGTTGTTAACAGTGGATCGACGACAACAGATGTCGGTATAATTTTAACTTTTACTCTAAGTGAACCTTCATCAGATTTTGACATTAACGATATAGACCTGAGCGCAGCAAACGGGACCATCAGCTCTGCTCTTACCGTTGTCTCCAGTACTGTTTACAGAGCCCATTTTGCTGCAACCCGAGAAGGCCTTCTCACGACAGTTGGAGTTACCGTAGGAGGTTTTAGTGACAACTTCGGTAACGCTAACATTAAGCCGATAACAAAATTTCTTTGGACCAATAACGTTCCTATGGATTTTGCCTCCGGCTCATGGCGACATCTTACTTGTAAGGATGCTGACGATGGTCAAATTACCGTTAACATTCCTACTGGGGGTAGTGGGACGTATGAATATGATATTGCAACGGCAACAGGAAATTTATTTGATGGTGGCTATGTAACTAAAACAAGTAATGTGTTCAACGGCCTAGCTGCGGGGACCTATTACCCTGCCTTTCGAGATGCAGCGGATGATCCTACGCATATTAGCTATGGTGATGCCATAATCATAAGAGAACCTTCTGTCGATTTAGATGCCATTATCAGTACCTCTCAAACTAATATATTATGTTTTGGTGAAGATGTTAACTCAGGAAGTATAACCATAACCAGGCCAGGTAGCACCGCCAGTGGAGGAGTCCGAGATATCACCAGTGTAACCCCTAACGAATTTGGCATCATGGAATATGATATTGATACATCTCCTGGAAATTTATTTGATGCCGGCTATGTAACTAATTTAAACAATACCTTCAATTATCTTCCTGCGGGGAAATATTATGTGGGAGCAAGACGAATTATTAATTATGATGTTAATGGAAATGGACTGGACGATGGAGTTGGTGCTGGAGATGAAACGGGTCTTTATTGCGAATCAAGGGAAATAGAAATTACCATAACTTCACCCGATGCTCTTACTTTAGCTGTTGATCCAAGCCCTGCTAATACGTTTGGCCCCCTTTGCTATGGCCAGGCTTCAGGTCNAATNACTACCACCGTTAGAGGAGGNTCAGGTACTCTTTATTATTCTGCGAGTCTCACTGATGGNTCATTTAANTATAATTTTGGATCTCAAAATCGCNCAGCTCCCATNCTCAAATNCAACAACTAAAGCCCTTTCTGGAATATCTAAAGGCACTTGGTACGTTTCCGTTAAAGATGCCAATGGTTGTGAAGTAGAAGTNCGTCCACCTCCATTTGTTGCTAATGCCGCTACCGAACTAAGTATTGCTTCAGTATCTTCCACTGATGTTGATTGTTTTGGTAGTTCAAATGGTACTATCTCAGTAAGTATGGAGCCTGGAAAAGAAGGTGCAGGGGGGCTCTCTTTTGCTAAACTTGCTACGAATTCCCCGCCCGGACCTGGTGCTTTTTCGGTTTTTACTACAAATGGGGGGACTTTCTCTAATGTCGCTGCAGGGTCTTATTATATTGCCGTAAAAGATGCTAATAACTGTATAGTAGTCAGTGATTCTCGTGTTAATGTATACTCACCCCCTGCTATAGAAATAATTGTGTATAAAGAAAACGTCAGTTGTAATTCTTCAACTAACGCAGACGGAGCTTTACACGCAACTGTCTCGGGAGGAGTTGCTCCCTACACTTATGTATGGGAATATGACCCATACAGAAATGATATGCAAAGTGCCGAATCAGAGGTGCTTTCAGATACCGACCATGACATCATAAATTTAAAACAAGGTTATTATAGGCTTACTGTTACTGATGCTAATGGGTGTACAAGCGTTCTTAAAAACAATTGGTATGCAGACAACAACATGCACGTTCTTGGTGGTTGGGGAGATGTTGGAGGAGCGTTCCTAACTTGCTATGGGGATCAAGACGGGAGTCTCGATTTAGAGTTTTTTCTCGATGACACAGAAGAAAAACCTAATTTTAGTGTTATTCGTTGGATAGAAGGATCTTCTGCATATGCTGATGAAAAAACAACTAACTCTACAACACTGAAATTCAGGGATAACAATGATGGCACTATAAGGGTTGGAGATGCCGTCTATGGAGAGGGTATCTCTGAGCTAGTGACGGTAACTTCCATCACGGATGCAAATAACCTTGTTTTGTCTTCTCCTCAAAGCATAGAAAATGGCACTTTACTTTATTTTGGAGTTTCTATAACAGATGCTGAGGTTGGTACCAGAACGTTTTATGAAGACAAAGATGGTGCTCCAGGTGCTCCTCGCGACAAAAGATATTACCGCTTAGATCAACAAGGAATACCAAATGGCAAAATTACTGACCTGGGTCCAGGAAAATATTTTGCCACCGTAGACAACGGTCTTGGATGTAGAAAAACTTTAGCATATAGCGTAGGCGCTCCAGATAAAGTTCTTTGGGCCACTCGATCAGAACGCCCCCTACTTGGCGCAGGTGTCACAGCCATAGATTACATCACAACAACACGAGATTTAAGGGATTCACAATACGATCTTAGTTGCGTTACAATTGCAGGAGGAACTCCTTCGATTTTTTACGGAGCTACTCCTTCAGCTATAAGTGCAACTGTCGACGCCACAACATTAGCCCCTAGTGCAAAGATTACTGCTGACCAAAGAGTTTATCATGAGGTAGATAGTGGAAAGCTAGTCACCTTAACTGCCCCTCCTGGTGCTGCTTGGACTCGAGTAAATTTTGCAAGTTACGGAAATGCTAATGACACAAATGCGGATGGAATTGGGGATTCCTACTCTACTTGTCACGCTTTTAATACGCGTAACATTTTAGCGGGTCTTATCATTGGGAAAAATACAATAACCTTTCGCGCAGATAGTGCCACTTTTGAGCCAAACGAAGATCTTCCCCAAGCTAGTAATTTAATCCCCGGTTGTGGATCAGGAAAAACCCTTGCCTTTAACATTTCTTATGGCTACACAGACGATGCTGTAGCTTATGATACCATCACTGGCGGAAGAATTATTGACGCTGGATATTATAATGTCCAAGTGGGGGGCTCAATGCAACGAAGGTATTATGCGGAAAGTCATTATGATTTCCATTTAACAAATCTTTCAACGGGTTCAACAACTGTAATTAATGATCAAAGTAGTCCTAACCGAACAGATGGAACATTATTTCAAGCTGCAGGACTCTCTCCGGGAAACTATTCTGTATATGCCACCGATGGTTACGGATGCGCCTCTTCAGCACATGAATTTGACATATTAGGACCAACTACTATATTTAATATTGATTCAATGGCCACAGAAAATGTTTCCTGTTTTGGTGCAAATGATGGTGCCGCAAAAGTAGTATACACCATAAATACCGATCCCAACCATCCTAGGCCAGCTGATTCAATAAAATGGTACATTCTTGACAGTACTCTAAATTACAAGTTGATTCCAGCATTTACAGGCTTAGAATCGGTTGAATACCTTCCGCAAGGTTCCTATAAATTTTCTATTACTGATTTATATGGCTGTCTTAAGGAGCGAGCTTTTGTCATCACCGAACCTACCTTGCTCGAAATCGCTGAAACAATCACCGATGTGGCCTGTCAAACCGATAGCGATGAAAATTTTGGTAATGCGTTGAATTTTGATCCTACAGATAAAAATAGAATTGTCGTAGCCGACAACAATGCCTTAGACATGACCAATGCTCTCACTATTGAAGCTTGGATTTATGCTAATACCGTTGGTGGTGGTCAGCAAGTCATCGTCAGCAAAACTGGAAATACTTCTACTGGATTTGTTCTTTCAACCAGTAATGGTTGGAATAGTATTGACTTTCGAATTAAAAATGGTGGCGCTGGAACTGCAATTTCCGCCTCTGGATTGGCAATAGAAAACGGCTGGCACCATATAGCCGCAAGTTATGAATCAACAACAGGAATGAAAATTTATATTGATGGCGTTCTTCTCAACAGTACAGGAATAACAAGTGGTCTTGCAAGTAATACCCAACAATTAACCATAGGTGCTCAGCACGACGGCAATGGATCCTTAGATAGCGATTATAGTGATTTTTTTAACGGTTCTATTGACGAGTTACGTATCTGGAAGATCGCTCGATCAACTGCACAGATCCAATACACCAAAAATATTACTTTGGATGGCAATGAAAATGGGCTGGTGGCCTACTACCAATTCAACCAAGGTACAGCAGAGGGAAATAACTCAAGTATTTCCTCAATTAACGAGCCAATTAATAGTCTTAATGCAGCTTGGCCCATATCAACTGCTTTTGATCTTAGTGGTAGCACTTCTAATTTTGTAACTAGTTATGACAATAATCCTACAGCTGCATCCAATACCGGAGGCATTGTACTCGCGGTAACAGGAGGATCTAATAGCTACAATTATGAATGGTACAAAGGTGCTGAGTTGATTCCAGGACAAACCACCAATGCCCTAAATAATGGAAGTGGATATCCAATTGAAACTTCGGGTGAATTTACAGTAGTAGTGACAGATGCTAATACTGGTTGTACCATTACCGAAAAATTTGATGTTAACGTGGCGGCAATTTTATCCCTAACAGGGATCATCACCAATCCAAAATGTAAAGATGGCACCGATGGCGCACTAGATCTCACACCTGGAGGAGGTTCCTCATACACTTATGCTTGGAAAAAGCTCATCAATGCCGTACTTGTTCCTGGATTCAGTGCATCTTCAGAAGACTTAGATAACCTTGGAGATGGTACTTATGAGGTTACTATTACTGAACAACCTTCCGGCTGTACTTTATCCAAAACTTTTGATGTTGCTTCCCCCAGAACAGTTTATGCCATTAGCCTAGATATTACCGATGCCACCTGCAATGGTGATGAGGATGGTGTGTTAATTACAACCATTAATTCAGATCCTGGACATCCTGCGGCCTACGGATATGCCTGGTACAGTGGTGCTCTTGCCACTGGCACCCCATTATCTACATCCGAAAGACGAATATACGATTTGGCTCCCGGTCCTTACACGATGGAAGTCACAGATGATTATGGATGTGTCAAAACTTCAACAGCTACAGTCAGCCAAGAAACTGAAATAACCTTTAGCACTTTAACCACAAATAATGTCACTTGTAATCAGGGCACTGATGGAGATATAAACATTGGTATTTCGGGAGGTAATGGCAGCTACACTTATACATGGTACTACAACGGTGATATTATACACACTCCTTTAGCATCTGGGCCTCCTACTTTGCTTGACCCAACAACTCTCACTGGATTATCTGCAGGGGAATACAGAGTAATTGTTCGAGATGCTGCAGTAGCCACCTCTCCAAAGAAAGCCTCCTGCCCAGCTCAAGCAGTCATTAATGTAACCGAGCCAGATGCCTTCACTGTTAATGCTTCCCTAATCAACCCAACCTGCCAAAATGGAGATGACGGTCAAATCGGTGTTGTCGTAGCCGGAGGTACAAAAGGTTCCGGTTACACATATCAATGGACCAAAGATCCCCTCGGCTCCCCCATTGCTATTGGAAACACTGATACAATTTCTGATCTTACCGGAAATAATCCAACCGGAGAAGACTACCGATTAGTCATCACAGATAGTCGTAATTGTATTTCTAATAACTTTGACTACACACTCGTCTCACCCACGACTAGTTACAACATAAATACCTTCAAAGTAATTTCTGAAAGTGTTACTGCTTTACCTACTGAAACAATACAATCTAACCTATCTTGTAATGGAGCTGACGATGGCTATGTTGAGGTTAAAATAACGGTAGATAACGGACATCCTACCGAATTTGACTATGCTTGGTATAATGGGCCAAGTGCCACTGATTCTCTCATATTAGCTGGCGAAAAGCATATCTACGACCTAACTCAAGGAGATTATACCTTTCAAATCACAGACTTTTATGGATGTGTAAAGAACGAAACCTATAACATATTAGAATATCCAACCATTGATCTCAAAACCACTGCTGCAACTACTCTCAAAAACAGCTGCTCTGAAGCCAATGATGCTACCATTGGTCTTGATATTTCTGGTGGAAATAATGCTAATTATAGCTATGAATGGTTAAAAAATGAAGTAGTTTTTGATCCCGTCGACAGCGCTTGGACCGATACTTCTCTATCTTCTTTAGCAATTGGTCTTTACAAAGTAAGAGTAACCGATGAACAAGGTTGTAAGACAGAAAAAAGTTTCGAAATTACCTCACCAGAACCCCTTTCTCTCTCCTATAAAATAGAAGATAATATATGTCTTGGAGGTGATATTGGAAAAGTAAATGTTAAAGCTTCGGGTGGCACTGCCCCCTATGACTACAATTGGACACTAGGAGGTAGCAATTTAGGAACAGCAGACTCTATAACGAATTTGCTAAGTGATGATTATACTTTAACTGTAACAGATTCTGCAGGCTGTGCACCACTAATACAACCCATTACAGTTGGTGGTCCGACAACAACTTTTGATATTGGTTTCACAACTACCGATTTAACATGCTATGAATCCAAAGATGGAATAGTTAAACTGGATCTAACTACCACTGGTTCCCATCCCAATGATTACTCAATCCGTTGGTACAAAGACGGTGATCTATTCAATAGCGTTACTGAAATCCTATCAGGATTAGAGGTTAACAATTATACTGTTGTGGTAACCGACATCTTTGGTTGTACCAAAACAGACTCAATTGGTCTTGCCCAACCTATTGATATAAATCTTAATCCTGTAATTGATCCTTTGCTTTGTTATAATGCAAATACCGCCTCCATTACCCTTAATCCTACAGGAGGAGCAAATGCATTCCCTAGCTCAAATTGGTCCTTGTCAGATTCTCTCTTAGCTAGCGACGTTTTATTTTTAGATTCACTAACTACTGGAAATTATAATATCCTAGTGAGAGATGTGAAAGGGTGTAAAAAAGACAGTGTTCTCACAATATTTAACCCCGCAAATATGGCAGTTGATTCAACAAATACAATTATCAATCACATTCTTTGTCAAGGGTTGGGTACTGGAAGTATTGACTTTAATGTAGAGAATGGTCAATCCCCTTATTCATACGCTTGGTCTCAAGAAGATTCCGCCTTCAGTACCTCAAAAGATATCGAAAATCTTTCTAAAGGCCTCTATGATGTCACTGTCACCGACTCCTACAATTGTATTTCAGATGTTTTTTCTTTTGAAGTCACAGAACCAAATAACCCATTTAACATCAATGGAGACATTTCTGAAATCTCTTGTCTTAATGGCAGTAATGGTAAAATATATGTTTCCATAGAGGTATTGGGAAGCTCCACTGACTTTACCTACTTTTGGAATAAAGACGGACAGTTATTGGCTGAGGATGTTCGAGACCTTGCCAACCTATCTCCGGCTACTTATGTCCTTACTGCAACAGACAATTTTGGTTGTAGTAAAAGCGATACCTTTGAACTGGTAAGTCCCCCAGCTATTACTGCCCTTTTTGACACTTCCACACCATCTTGTTACGGAGATTCCACAGGATCCATAACAGTTTCTGCTTCGGGAGGTTGGGGAGACTTTGAATACAATTGGAAAAACCCTATAAACAAAATAGGGAACAATGATAGCATTCTTGCCAATATCCTCGCAGGTAATTACCTAGTCGAAGTTACCGATGATGGCGGTTGTACTGAAGGCTTTCCTGTTAGTTTAGATGGTCCAGACCCAATTTCAATTAGTTCCGTAGTCCGAAATAATTCATGCAACTATACAATAGATGCAGGTATCGATATCAGCGTAACTGGTGGTACACCTAATTACAGTTATCAATGGCTTAAAAATGGAGTCGATTATGCTACTACTCAAAACATCGATTCACTTATCTCGGATAACTATGAATTAATTGTCACAGACTCTCTCTCCTGTGTAGAAAGCTCCGGTATTTTAGAAATCTCCACGCCTGATCCCCTTTCTATCAACATTTTATCTAGTGAAGACAACCTCTGTACGGGTTCTAACACAGGTTCAATATTGATGGAGTCCCTTGGAGGAACAGTCCCTTATCAATATAACATTGATAATGAAGCTTTTGGTAACTCTCCTTTCTTTAATGAATTAAATGATGGAATACATACCGTTACTGTTACCGATAACAATAACTGTAGTGCCGACACCATAATTACATTGTTTACGCAATTTGAGCTAATAGCAGACTTCAGCTTGGCCTATACCAACCCTTACATTGACTGGCCCATTTCACTCAATGACTCCTCAATAGCAACAAATATTACTTCTTGGTTTTGGGATCTCGGCAATGGAGCGGTCATCCAAGGTCAAAATTCTGAAGTCACCTACAGGACTCCTGGAGTTTACCCTATTACTTTAAAAATTACCAATAACGTTGGTTGTGAAGCCCTAAAAATGGATACTCTAGTTATTGAAAAAGGTTACAAATTAACTATGCCTAGCGCTTTTACTCCAAACAACGATGGACTGAACGATGTTTTTAAACCCAGTCACGAGAACATCATTCAAACCAATATTCAATTATATAACAAATATGGCTCACTCGTTTATGAATCAAATGTCCTCGATGCCGAATGGAATGGATATCTTAAAGATGTCCCTTTACCACAAGACTCTTATCTTTATGTCATTGAATACGTCGCAGAATCAGGAGTTGCCCGCACAGAAAGGGGACGCTTTACCTTATTAAGATAATATGATAGGTAAAAATGATCTTGTATCTCCCCCTTTTTCTTGACAGAGTGTCTTCGTTGAAGAGCAAAATGCTATTTTAATACAATAAAGAAATAATGATTGAAAAACTGACGTCTATTAAACACAGATTTAAAGAGATCGAACAGCTTATCGTTCAACCTGACGCCATGTCTAACATGAAAGAATATACCAAACTCAATCAAGAATACCGGTCATTGGAAAAAATTGTGGTTAAAGCAGATGCCTGGCTCCTTGCTATAGAAAATCTCAAAAATACTAAGGCTCTGCTTTCAACAGAAAAAGATGAAGAATTTCGAGTTTTAGCAAAAGGGGAAATTGATGCTTTAGAGCCAGAAATTGAACGCCTTAATGAAGAACTCAAAATCCTCTTAATTCCCCAAGATCCTGATGACAATAAAAACGTAATTCTAGAAATACGTGCCGGTACAGGAGGAGATGAAGCTTCTCTTTTTGCCGGAGATCTCTTCAAAATGTATCGACAATTTGCTGAGAACCAGAAATGGAAATTGGAACCCATTAGCTTCAATGAAGGGACAGCAGGTGGATTCAAAGAAATTATTTGTACAATTGAGGGGCCTGAAGTTTATGGAAAGTTAAAATTTGAATCTGGTGCTCACCGCGTTCAAAGAGTCCCAAGTACAGAGTCCCAAGGCCGCGTACATACCTCTGCTGCTACCGTTGCTGTCCTTCCAGAAGTGGAAGATGTAGATATTAATTTAAATATGGGTGATATTAGAAAAGACACATTTCGTGCTTCTGGAGCCGGCGGACAGCACATCAACAAAACAGAATCTGCAGTTCGACTAACACATTTCCCATCAGGTACAGTCGTTGAATGTCAAGATGGACGCTCTCAACATGCCAATTATGACAAAGCGATGAAAGTCCTACGATCTAGAATCTATGAACAAGAACTGAAAAAGCATAATGCTAAAATCAGCTCAGAGCGCAAAACTATGGTAGGCAGCGGTGATCGCTCAGATAAAATTAGAACTTATAATTTTCCACAGGGACGTGTAACTGATCATCGCATTGGTCATACAGTTTACAATTTACCAAACATTCTTGCCGGTGACATTCAAGATTTTATTGATCGCTTACGAATTGCCGAAAATTCTGAAAAGCTCAAGGAAAAAGAATAATAATGACCAATCATTTAGTTCACAATTTTTTTAGACTAATCTTAGTTGTTGTCCTATCTACTATCTCCTTTCTGTTCTCATGTGATCCTCAAGATGACGTACCATCAACGTCACCAAACATGGACTTACTATTTAGTACAGATACCGTGCTCTTTGACACGCTATTAACCGAAAGACTTAGCATCACCAAACGATTAAGAATCTACAACACGCGGACAAGTGCAGTAAATATTTCTGATATTTATTTAACCGATGGATCAGAATACTCATTAATCATCAATGGTAAAGATGAAAATCATGCCGAAAACCTCTTGCTAAATGCTAAAGATAGTCTTTTGATTTTAGTAAAATTAACCATAGACAAACGGGATTTGGATGACCCTTATTTAATTAAAGATGTCATCACCACGAACTGGAATAACAACAGCCATCAGACCTTACTGATTGCTTGGGGACAAGATGCCATTTATTTGGGTAATAAAATATTGTGCAATCAAACTTTTACAGCTGACCGGCCCTATGTATTTTATGATAGTGTATTAATTGATTCTGGTTGCCTATTGACCTTAGAAGCCGGCACTACTCTTCTTTTTGATACCCATGCTCCCCTTCTGATCGCTGGGCAACTTATAGCCGTCGGCGATTCCACAAATGTCATTACTTTTCGAAATTCGCGATGGGATATTGATTACCACATCGCCCCTGGGCAATGGCCTGGAATTCATTTTCTTATGGGAAGTGAAGATAACTTATTGGACTATACTATCATAGAAAATGCCATAACTGGCATCACCATAGGTAATCCTGATGAGGATATTTTGGCAGACTTAACATTAAAGCACAGCATCATCAGGAATAGCTCTCAAATGGGCCTAGCAGCTTACAGCAGCGACGTAGTAGGAGAAAACCTGCTAATAATGAATAGCGGGTCTAGTAGCCTCTTTAATGCAGCAGGGGGCTTCTATCACTATAACCATTGTACCTTTGTTAATACACCCAATTCATTTTACTCTTCTGATCCCACCACTATTTTTACCAATCATCTCACCCTTTCTGATCAAAGCAAAATCAGTGAAAATTTATATTTAACTCTACAAAACAGCATTATATGGGGATCAAATGATAACGACCTTTTGTTCTCTAATGATGAACAGACCGGTTGGTCTTCATCGGTCCATCACAATCTGATTCATTCAAATACTGCCCTAAACAATAATTTTACTTTCTTTGATTCGCTCATTTCGCTTTTTGTAGACATTGAAAATTACAATTATGAATTGGACAGTGGGTCTGTTGCCATTGGTCTTGGTCAAAACAGTCCTGTAGAGGATGACCTTCTTGGTCGCAAAAGAGATGACCAGCCTGATTTGGGTGCCTATGAAAAGCAAAGCCTTTAAATCTATAATTGCTTGGCTGCCTCCCAATTATCCTACTGGTTTTTTACTTACCGTTAAATCCCGCTCACTCAAGTTATTAAAAATGTCTAATTCGTTATCGGTCTTGCCAGTAAATAAGGCTAATTATAAGAGATAAAAAGTGTTTCAAATAAAATAGATAGTTCCGGTTATAATTTTCAAGCTCTCATCCACGTTCTAAACTAAAATATCATACGCATTATAATTAGTTAATAAGAAGGTAATTTTGGAATAGTATAAATTTGTCAAATCAAAATTTGCTAGTTAACACATGTATATCACTTTAACGGCCAATAGATGATTTTTCAAAAAGAAATTTCTTTAAGCCCTTTTTCAAAAGGATTCCACATCATTACTGACATAATCAGCGAGATAATCCAATCATCTGGAATTGAAACGGGTACTGCGCAGATCTTCATTTTACACACATCAGCCAGCCTTACCATAAATGAAAATACGGACCCCACCGTACTCCTTGATCTTGAATCACACTTTAATAAATTCGTTCCAGAAAATCAGCCTTATTATCAACATAATTACGAAGGTCCAGATGATATGCCGGCACACATTAAGTCCTCATTATTAGGCACATCTGTTCATTTTCCCATCACATACGGGCGCCCTAATTTAGGTACTTGGCAAGGCATATATCTAGGTGAACATCGCAATGATGGTGGGTCTAGAAAATTAATTATAACCATAAATGGAAAATAATCATCTCTTCATAATTCTCTCAACAGGTAAATCCTAATCATTGAAGGTGCAGCGCTCTTAATTTATCACTTTAGGTTCTTCAGCAATTGTAATTCCTCTTGAATACGCTCCTTGTCTGAGGCTATGTCATTGACAATTGCAGTCACTTTTAAAAACGATTGTAACTCCTTCTCTGTTATTTTTTGCAGAATATGCTTATTGAATGCTTTTACAGAACTACTAGAAAACGCTCTTTTTTTTCTGCCTACCTCTGTGAGAAAAATCCGAACTAATCTTCCATCTAACGGATCTTTTTTTCTGATAATCCATTTTTTATTCTCTAGGGCTTTCAGAATTCTAGTTAAGCTCCGTGCTTCAAGCCCCATAAGCGGTGCAATTTTTGTAGCGGGGGTTCCCTTTTCTGCATCTATGTTTAGCAAAACAAATCCACTTGATGGGGAAATCTCGAAATCCTGTCCATATTGACTATACATACGTGAGATGGCATGCCAAGCTCTCTTGATATTAAAATCAATACTTTGTTCTTTTTTCATGATGCGCGCAAATATAGCCATTCTATTGCGTTTGATAGAATCTTTTTTTAAGATGTCCGCTTTGTTTCATGATATAATCCCATTAACTTAATATTTTAATTAGTTTTCTATGTGCACTTCAGACCTTCAAGAAATCCCAAAGATTTTTTATTCTTATCAAACACAAAGTCCTTTCAGTGAATGTCTAGTTTGTAGTTGCTATTTATTAGACAATCAGACCTACGTAATAGAAAAGGCATTAAAGAAGCATCCCGGTTATACCGCAAAAGATGTCATTTTTGATTATGCTATTTGTTTAACTTGTTCTTTAAAAATAAGGGAACAATTTTCAAAAAATTCCTTGGATAAAATTAATGCCTACTTTTCGAAACATATCGTTATCAGTCCTCCTTCTAAAAAAGAGGTCCCCATCAACATAGATAGCTATTTAGACCATTGTATAGTAAAGAAATTCCCAATCGCTGAAATTACTGATTTTCAGATTTATGCATATTGTCATGGAAATAAGCTCATTCAAGATATTCCTCCTTATTTAATTTCCCAATCGGCAATTGAAGAAATTATTCCCCTAGTTTCAAATAAAACTCAAAATATTTTGAACGATTTTTACGATCGCTATTTTAGTCCTGACCCAGAAATGTTGCTGCCTCAACAACCTTCAGATCAGTTAATTTTCATTTAATCTATCCGTCACCACGTAAAAACCGATAACGCCTTCTGGCCTCAACTGCATAAGCACTCCCTGGAAAATTCTCAAGGAACTGTTGATACACTTGCTGTGCTTCTATAGGGTTATTTAATTGTTGTTCCAAAATTTGGGCTTTCATAAATAAAGCGTCGTCACCCAGTACACCGTCTGAATATTCATTAATCAAAATGTTTAGTGATTTTATTGCTTCTTTATATTTGCCTAAGCGCGTTTCAAGTTTTATCAATAGCCAAAAACTATCATCTCTAATCGGGTGGCCTAGTCTGGTATTGATCAGGGTTTCAAGCTTGTTTCTTGCTTCATCGAACCTATTCTGATACATTAGCAGGGATATGCTGGCGTAATCCTTAAGGCCCATTTCATTACTATCTCCAATGGTATTCGTTTCTATAAAAAGACTAAGCTCTAAAGCGTCATTTGCTATTTCTTTGGATGTAGAACGTTTTAATATATCCAAGTGTGCTTTTGCTAAGTCGAAGTTACTCATAAAATAATGTAATCTTGCGTTTTTTAATTTCGCTTCATAACCAATGGAAGCATAATTATTTTCTTTTTCTATTTGTGAATACAATAAAGAAGCTTCCCAGTGATTTCCAACGATCATATCAATATTGGCAAGATCCATTTTCACCTGGGCTAGAAATGTTCTATTCATTCCAGGTGATCTCATCAAATTTTCTAAAATTATTATTGCTGTATCTGTTTGATTTAAATGGTACGCCAACAATCTTGCTTTATTTTTTAACGCATCATACCGATCAGAATTAGTCTCAATAGTGTGTTCATAAAATAATTGATAGGCTTCTGCAATCTTGTTTATGACAATTTTATTGATGGGGAACTCATTGGTAATTTTTTTTTCCTGAGATAATAATGATAAAAATTTAGCTTTTTCCTGCATGTTTATATCATTACTTTTTACTGCTACATCATCGTAAAAAGTCATTGCTTCTGCATAAGCTTGATTCTCGAAAGCAACTTTGGCTACCTGCATTACGGAATATCCCCTTTTTTTTGATTTTTTATCTATCGCTTTTGCTTGAACAAATGCGCCGTAAAAATCATTTTTCTGAATATATAACCACATTAAAAGGTCATTATAAAGCAGGTTATCTGGGGATTTTTGCGCATAACTAATTAGTTGTTTCTCTAAAACTTCTTCAGTGTTATCTTTCGATATCAATTCCTGTAGTATGCTTTTAATATAGGGTATATGCCGGGGTTGTTGAGAGGCAAAATTTATGTATTCTGCCATCATTTTGGCCTCATTACCAATTGCATTATATATTCTCGCGAAATCAAGAGCATAAATTTGAGGATCTTGTGATTGAATACGTGCATGAGATAAAAAAATTAATGCGTCATTATAAAGTTTCCGATAAGAAAATTCCTCTGAAATTTTTTTTAAAGTATTTGGGTTAAGTTGATAAAGATTATGTAACTCTTTTTTTAAACGTTTATATTCTTTTTGATTAGAAAATAAACTGGCTACATAAATTTGGTCAACTTTATATTTTGGTTCATTGGGGTATACTTTAAGTACACGTTTTATGTAGCTAAATGCTTCATCATACTTATCATTATTAATCATCAGATCAAGATAATTTGTATGAATTTGCTGAATATTTTTTGTTTGTTTTGATAATTTTTTATAGATAGCTGCCGCTTTTTCATAATCTTTAGATAAGTAATATTCATTTGCTAATTTCATTTGATCAACAACTTGACCAAATGAATTAGTTATTATCATAAAGCTTATTAAATACCATATTAATAGTTTTTCCACATTTTAAAGGGTCTATATATATATATTAATATAAGATTAATTAATTATTATAATATATTATGTATGTTGAAATGTTGGTAAAATAGTTAAATATTATTAGGAAATTATGTTTGTTTAATAATACTTAATTATTAAGAGGTTATTCACTAATTATACACTTCTAAGTATTTGATTTATATTATTTTAAATATTTTCCAATTTTTTGTTGATAGTTTGAATAAATGTAATACGTTTATTTTTTTGCACATTCTGATGTGATAAGTTTTACTTTATTGACATGTAATTTAGATTATAAAAAACGTTAAGTATAAGTGTTGTTTACCCTTATGTTATCCACTTAATATACAAATCTATTCACATATTAAAAAGATAGGTCTTCAATAGAAATTTCCCAATTTGAGGAGATTTTGGTAGTGGAAGGATATAAATAAATAGTTTCTGGGGTGCTATCGTCGGCAAAATTTCCGAGCGTCCAAACGCCATCTTGATTATCATCAATTAAAACTCGTAATTTATAAATTCCAGGAATAATGTAAGGAACTGTGGATTCTTTTTGATTGCGTCGCTCAGCAATAATGTTATTTTTACTATTTAAAATTTGTATTATAAATGATGTTTTTTCAGTTGCTGCTTTGATGTTCAGGGTTCCAAAATCTTCTGCCGTTTTTTTAGTCAATGTTATAAGGGATTTTGGTAAGGCTATACCATCAGCATCTTGAAAACAAGCACTATCAAATTCAATCATTGTTTGATTAAGGATACGTTGATTAGGAATCAAAGAATCTATTGCATTTAGTTTGTAAAGTTCATTATTAAGAGAATTTTGAATAGCAGCCCAATCTATAGAAACCTTAAATGATAGTGCTGTCTTATTAAAATTCCATTTAAATTCTTCCATTTTAAGAGGGGTATAAGGAATTAGCGAATCTGTTTTGAGGAGAATCTTAAGTGTATCGACTAGAGCAATGGGTTTGTCAAATGATAAGGAGATGCGATATTGATGTTCATCGATAGATACTGCGTTAATTTTCGATGTAGGAGCTGCAGGTTCTCGTTTAGATGATAAAAATTTGATTGTGAGCGTGTCAGATAATTGTTGTTGAATGGTGTCTCGAATACTTATAATGATTCGATTGCTGTCTAATTCAGGATTATAGAGACTATCCAAAGGTGGATATATTCGTATAGTTGTGAAATCTTCGCTGAGTTGATGAAGAAAGGTATATTTATTAGAAGAAAGGTTGGAGATTTGGTAAGATGTAACAGGTTTAGTATAACGAACGTTATAATAACGACCAAAGGGGCGTGAGGAGATTAACTTTAAAGGACGAGAATCTATTGTATTTATGATGAGGTTGACACTATCCATACTCTCAGAAAGACGAATAAATGAAGATTTTAATCCATAGGCTTCTGTACCGGCATCAAAGCTAAAGTTTTTGTTTTCGTCATTAAAAGCGAAAACTTTATAATTACCATATTTAATATTTTTGATTGTATAAGCACCAGAATCATTGGTGGTATTAAAATAAAGGGGTTTATGCATGGTTAGGTCTAGACTGTCAGAATAGAGATAAAGCCCAACTAAAACGCCACCGACAGGTTGTTGTGTGTATAATTCATGAATATATCCGGTTATGAAAAGAGAGTCAATATAGGGTCCAGTGCTTAAAGCTAATGAAAGGTTAACTACTGGATTTTTTTCGGTAAGATCGGTAACACCGTCCAGAAAATTAAATGTATAAGTGGTGCTATCTAACAATGTATTTTCAAATGTCAGCCTTACTATATTTTTTTTGGTTTTTACAGTATATTTTAATTTTGTAAGCGGGCTGATAACCAGGTTTTTTTTGAGAGTTGTAGTATTAATGTCATCATCAAATGAAAGTTCAATCCAATCATTATTAAAAAGAGTTGTCTCATTGATTGGAATAGAGGAAGTTAAAATTGGAGGAATCGTATCCTTTGGCCCACCTGTTGGTGTACGCTGATTTGCACAGTTGAGGTTCATTAGTATTGAGGTAATCAAACAGGCTTTAAAAAAAGGATTCATGTACCAACGATATATAAAAGACTTGAGTATTGACCGTTAAAAGAAGCAGATTGATTAGAGCGATAGCCCATAAAAAGACCTTTGATAAAGCTATATGAGTTTTTACAATGCTTTTCTGTGAGTATTGAAACATAATAGGCATCAAATTTCATAGGCTTAATTTCTATAATACGTAGCCCGTATTGTTTTAGAAAATAGGAAATTGCGTCTTTGCTAAAATGATATAAATGTCTAGGAACGTCATAACCGGCCCATTCAGCACCGTAGTGTTTACTATCCCATGAATTGGGGTTTGGTACCGCTATGAAAAGAAGGCCTTTTGAAGAAAGAAGGTTTCTAATTTTGTTAAAGGCCACTTTCAGGTTAGATAAATGTTCCAAAACATGCCACATGGTAATAATATCGAATTTATGATCATATATCAATAAGTCTATATTTTCATGAATCTCTCCCTTTATTGATGACGCCGCTTGTTCAACGGCTTTTACACTTGGTTCAATACCTTTTATTTCGAAGTGCTTAATTGCTTTTTCCAAAAAAGCACCTGAACCAGCTCCGTAGTCTAAGAGTCTGCCTGATGGATGGTATTTTTTAATTAATTTGATTTTTTGGTGTATGGCAATATTACGCACTATGCGGTAAATGATATTTTGAAAGTTGTAATTTTTATCATTGTGTGAGTCGTAATGATCTGAGTCGTAGTAATGTGCTAATCGAGAATCGCTAGGCCGAGGATTTGTGAAGAGTAGTTTACAAGTTTGGCACTCAACTACTGCAAAGCTTTCTTCGCTGACCAAATTATCTTTAGCAATGAGGAAATTGTTAAATCCATTATATTCACAGGAGGGACAAAGTTCTAATTTTTCGTACATTATCTTCCTAAATATACCATGAGTATCGAAATATCGGCAGGACTGACTCCACTTATCCTTGAGGCTTGTCCTAAAGTCGAGGGACGAAATTTAGTTAATTTTTCTTTGGCTTCAGACGAGAGAGAATTTATTTGTTCATAATTTAACTCAGATTTAAGTCGAAAATTTTCCATTGATAATTGTTTTTTGGATTGTTGTTCTTCTTTCTCTATATATGATGCATACTTTATGATAATTTCTGCTTGTTCTTGTACCTCACGTGGATAGAGTGCTAAGCTGCCTTGAATATTTTTTGATACTTGCCGAAGTTCAGCGATGTTGAGTTGAGGGCGTTTGAGCAGTTTTTCTAGGGAAGTCTTTTCGGAAATCACTTTAGAACCCAGTTTTACTAAGCACTTGTTGATTTGATTGGGAAGTGCTTTTTCGGATTTTAAATAACTTTGGAGTGAAGTTATTTTTTCAATCTTTGTTTTTAGTAATGCCAGGCGTTTATCACTTGCTAAGCCAAGGGCGTGTCCTTTAGCCGTTAGTCGTTGATCGGCATTGTCCTGTCTTAGCAATAACCGATATTCTGCTCTAGAGGTAAACATACGGTAAGGCTCGTCAGTACCCTTGTTGATAAGGTCGTCAATCAGCACACCTATATAACCTTCTGATCTAGAGATGAGAAAGGGATCTTTTTGATTGTTTTTAAGATGAGCATTGATTCCAGCCATGAGCCCTTGGCATGCGGCCTCTTCATATCCTGTTGTTCCATTGATTTGTCCGGCAAAATATAAGTTCTCAATTAGTTGAGTTTCTAAGGTAAGGTTGAGCTGGGTTGGAGGGAAATAATCATATTCGATGGCGTAACCAGGGCGAAACATTTTGACATTCTCAAAACCAGTTATTAATTTCAAAGCGTTGTATTGAATGTTTTCAGGAAGGGACGAGGAGAAACCGTTGACATAAACTTCGACTGTATTCCATCCTTCGGGCTCTACGAATATTTGGTGTTGTGACCGATCCGCAAAACGATTGATTTTATCTTCTATGGATGGACAGTAACGAGGGCCTAATCCTTTGACCCTACCATTAAACAAAGGGGATTGATTAAAGCCCAATTGTAATTGTTCGTGTACAGCCGTATTTGTATGCGTGATCCAACAACTTTTTTGATTTGTTAAACACTGATTATCAGGGAGATAAGAAAATTTTTCAGGTATATCGTCTCCCTTTTGTTCTTGCATTTTTTTATAGTCTAAGGACCGCCCATCTACTCTAGGAGGAGTACCTGTCTTCATTCGCCCAGCATGAAAGCCAAGATCAATAAGCTGTTCGGTTATTCCGATAGCTGCCGACTCACCGGTACGGCCACCGCCAAATTGCTTATTGCCAATATGAATAAGCCCATTCAGAAAAGTACCATTGGTAAGAATGACAGATTTTGATTTAATATCAAGACCCAGAGAGGTACGCACACCGGTGACAACGTGGTTCTCAATGATAATAGCAGAAATCATCTCTTGCCAAAAGTCTATGTTAGGGTTAGCCTCCAGTGTAAGTCGCCAAGCCTCAGCGAAACGCATCCTATCAGATTGAGCGCGTGGACTCCACATGGCAGGGCCTTTTGATTTGTTCAGCATCCTAAATTGGATCATCGTCTGATCAGTAATGATTCCGGAGCAACCTCCAAGCGCGTCTATTTCTCTTATGATTTGACCCTTTGCAACACCCCCCATAGCGGGGTTACAAGACATTTGTGCAATAGTATTCATATTCATGGTAGCCAACAAAACTTTGGATCCCATGGTTGCGGCTGCGTGCGCAGCTTCACATCCCGCATGGCCGGCACCAACGACGATGACGTCATAATTTTCAAACATTGATCTTTCTATATAATGTGTTGTAGCACTGATTCATTATGTTCCACGTGAAACATATTCCTGTGAGTACAAAGATAAATAGAAGTCTTCCATTGATCGCATAAGTTTTTTGTCCTTTTCAGATTTATCTGAATAGCCAAAGAGATGGAGAAGGCCATGAGCGACAACTCGAAGCAATTCCTGATTTATTGAGACGTTGAAAGTGGCGGCGTTTTCTATTAAGCGCTCTTTGCTGATGAATAAATCCCCATGAATTTCTTTAGGCTCAGTGTGATAGTCAAATGTTACAATGTCTGTAAAATAGTCATGAGCTAAATGCTTTTTGTTTAAAGTCAAGAGAAAACGATCACTACAAAAGATAACGCTTATTTCAGAAAGAATAAATTTTTCATGGATGATGACGTCTTTCATCCAGTCATGAATGTTGTCTGGAAGAGGGAATACGAATATGTCTTCAAAATGAAAATAAAGATTATTACCCATGTTAAGTCATTTTAGATTGAAAGGCTATTCTGCAGCATATCAAGATTCGTAAAAGTAGACTAATAAATTAAAAAAGATATTGTTATATAAAATCTTGCGTTTATAAAAAAGTTAGTTTTTTTCTTTTTCACTGATTCTTTTAAAATATTCATTGACTTCAGACTTGTAGAACGGATGGAGGTTAATGGGAATACTTTCTAATAATTCAATTTCTTGAGATTTTGATTTCAAGTAATTTTCTAAGGCGGCAGGTAGGTGAGATTTATAATTCTTGGCGGTTTCAGCTTCGCGGCGCCCATCTTCGTTTTGGTTTTGTAAAGCATTTTCAGCTTCTAGCAGACGTGTTAATATTTGTTCCTGTCTTTTAATTAGTTCTTGAGTGATTTGCTTATTGATGAGATTCAGTTCGTTTTTCTCCATGTCTTTAATGGCTTTGCTCAGTGTATTATCGGTGTTTTCTCTTCTTGGTTGTCCTTTAAGTTTATTACTGAGTTTATTTAGTTCATTTCGAATCATTTCTTGTCGCGCGGCCATTTCTGCTAGTTCTTGGCTGAGTTCCCTGCCCTTTAGGCCTCCTTTTTTAAGTTCTTGGATTTGTTTGGAAAGCTGCTGTTGCAATTCACGTAGATTGGGCAGGCTCCCCGATGACTTATCTTGCGATTTGCCACCTCCTGAACTACTCGCTTGATTGCGCATTTGTTGCAGCAGATCATTTAGTAAAAGAGCTAAATTGTTCATTGATGTCATGGAAAATTGTTGATTGACAACGGCAGTGTTTGCTTTCCGTTGGCGTAAAGAGAGTATGGACGCATTGATATTTCTGTTGAGCTCACTTAGCTCCTTTGTGACGAAGCTTGAAATGGCGACTACTCTCTTCGATAATGCTAAGAGGCTATCAGATAAAACAGTTACTTGATCTTTAAGTTTTAGTTGTTCTTGGGATAATAAGACAAATTTGGGATTCATGGATTTCAATGTACGGAAGGAGGTCATTATGTCCTCTTGGTTAAAAGAAAGCTTAATTAAATCGTCAAGAATTCTATTGAGATCTTCAATGTTTTCGGTGAGCTTTTCTTCTTGCATATTTGACTGCATATTTGCAAGTGCATTGCTTAAGTTCTTCATTTCTTGACTAGCCTTTTTTTGCTTTTTGCTTGCTTTTTTTCTTTCTTTCATTTTTAGTGCATCGTTGATTTGTTGAAGGGATTCATCAATAAGGTCTTCGGAATTTTTTGTAGGTGAAAGTGGTTCAGGCCTAAGTAGTTCTTGATTTAATGATTCTATTTTGTTTAGATCCTGTTTAAAATTTTCGAATTTTTCCGAGATTTTATCTTGCTGAAATTTCAGTTCATCCAATGAAGATTCTTTTTTCATTGCATCAGTAGATAGTTTTTGTTGATCTTGGCTTAATTTTTTTATCATTTTTTGCGCTTGATCTAAATCGTTTTCTAGTTTTAATCTTTTAAATAGTTCGAGAACGCGATTAAGTTCTTGTTCTATATTTTCCTCTTTGTTGGTAATGGCAGATAGTTTTTTCTGAATTTCCTTTACATTTTTGTTTTCTTGAAGTAATTGTTCTAATTCTTCAAATAACTTTTTAGTTTTTTCATCTAGAACATTGGAGATGAGTTCTTTTAATTGAGCGGCTTTTTTCTTCAAAGCAGGATCTTTGTCATTAAATTTGTCCTGTTGCTGATTCAGTTCTTTCATCTTATTAGAAAGCTCGTCGATAGCGTCTTCTAATTGTTGTTTTTCTTTGAGAATTTCTTTAAACATTGAACGATCTTTCCAGTCTAAATTCTTCTTTATCTTTAGCCTTTCTTCCATGTTTATCAACCTTTCTTGAAGTGATTCATTCTTTGAAATAAGATCTTTTATAGCATTTTCAGAAGATGTATTTTTCTGAGAAAGTAAAGATTTAAAATATTCATCATCGGGAATTTGGAGATAAAAAGGAATTGAAAAAGAGGATTTATAACCATTGGGTTTGTCGTTATCTGTGAGAATAACCTGTAGTTCAATTCGTTCTTGTTGATTAAGCATCTTTGAGGTTATTGGGATTTGATGATAAAATGATTGGGAATTAGGAATGTCTTTTACAGGAAGTACGATCAAGCTATCTGATCCCCCTTTTTTATCTATCATTAAAGAGTGGATTCCGTAGTCATCCGAAAGAGTTCCTGTAATTAAGATAAAGTCATAGTATAGGGTGTCTACAAAGAAATTGGCCTTTAATTCAGGGAACAAATCTTTTAATACCGTTATTTGGTACTTTATAGATTCTTGATTTTTTCCGTATTGATTGGCTAACACAAGTTCATATGGATTACTAGTTTTCGCAGTATAATTTATATTATATAGCTGATTATCAGGGGAATAGCTTGCTAAAATAGAGGGTTCATCCCCAACAATGAACTGCACACTATCTGTATCATTACAAGAAATATTCCAAGAGATTTGGGTATGTTCGGGTATGTTTAAGTTGCCATTGTTGAAAAGAATATCTGGCTCTTTATGGGTATGTGATGGGTAAATTAGTTGTACATTGAAGTTAATAAGTTCAGGTTTGACTTTTGTGATGACGGAGTACGGTTTACTTTGATAACCTGCAGAAACGAATGAAATAATAAGATCGTTGGGAACGGTTTCAAAAAGGTAAGAAAATTGACCATTTTGTTCTGTTTTCATACGAATACGTTGATCGCCAATCAGGATATAACACAGGTCGGGGATTTCATTGCCCTTCAATGCTAATTTTAATAGTAAGCTTTCATTTTTGAAGACCTCTAAGTTTTTAGAGAGTAAAATGAATTGAAATGGAGCAGGCCTTGTATATAATTGGTCATAATTGAGAATTCTCTGAGAGCTTTCGGAATAAATACCAGGACGTATTTGATTCAATAACATGACAAAAAGTAGAATGGGAAAGACAAAATAAAGGTATTTGCCGTTTAATTTTAAGTTGATAGATTGGTCAAAAGCATATTGATCAAATTCGAGTGTCCGTTGGTCAATGCTGGCTTGAGCAAGACTTTTTTGTTTACCGGTGAGATGTTGTAGTTGAAGGGTATTGATTAGGCGATCATTAATATTAGAAAATTTTTGGCCAATTAAACGTGCTGCTTGCTCATTAGTTAAATATTTTTTAGGTTTTAATAAGGCAAATAAATGGCGTAAGATAAATGTCCAGAATGCGGTTAATATAAAAAGGATGCTGAACACTAATAATGCACCCCTTATTAAAGAGCCTGGCCTTACTAAAGACTCAAACCCAGTAATAAGAATGCAATAGCTTCCCGATAATGCGATGAAAATAAGGCCCCCTCTAAGTAACTTATTATAAAAATACTTACGTTGAAAAGAGGTTAATTGGTCGTCAAGGGAGGGATCAATCATTTCTTTTATTTCAGACAACGAGATAAATGTGGAAAACCCATATAGTTGATTACATAAATTAGTTAAACCAAAAGAAAACAGTGAATTTTCAATATTTTAAGGGGTAAGATAAGTGTTAAATTTATTTTTGCTTTCAATTCATATTCAAAAGTTATATGCTTAATTTAAAAGTTGATGTTCAACAGTAAAAATTCGAGTTTTAACTCTTAATAAACTGAAAAAAACCATTGGGATTAATAACATGAAATCTCTAAATTTGTTGCCTAAAGGTTATTTGGAACGACTTTGTGGCATTAATCTATCTACAAATTTGTGTTCGATATACGACTTCGTTGGTAAAAAAACACTTATATTTATGTGTCCGATGTTTTTTGAATTTAACCTCCTTTCAATCATCATTTAGTTAAAATAAAAGAGATTAAGAAAAGAATATTTTCAAATACAAAACCAATTAAGATATAGGAGTCTTTGGTATATTTTTTTCATCTACAGAATGCTGAATATGAAGGGAAATACATCTTAATCTATTTTAATAGAAAAATAATGCATAAAAAAACGACATGCATATTACTGCAGGTCGTTTTTTGAATTAATAAGGTTTAATAATTTGATCCAGCATGGATCATGGCACATCTGAAACCAATAGCAGATGTAGAAGAATCTTCAAAAATTGCGCGTCGAGTTCCCGGAGACAACCAATAGGCAACATCTGTCCAAGATCCTCCTTTGAATACTCTCATTCGTTTCATGGGCGGGTTGTCTACATTGTATTGTGATATAGGTACACCCGCGTTAAGAGCCTCTTCTTCTGTTTCATAAGCTCTTTCATTTCCAATGAAGCTGTAACTACCATCGTAGCCTTCTTCTTCATCCAATAGCGCATCACGCCTTACAGGATTTAAGTCA
>NZHT01000122.1 GCA_002691385.1 Flammeovirgaceae bacterium
AGCCACACATAATATTTTTATTACCTACATCAATAATTTTATTCTTATTTTTGTATACAAGTCCAGGTTCTACTCCAATAGATTTCATTTTAAGTGAATTTGAGGCAATCCTACTTTGGGCGGCTTTAGCATTTTTCTTGTATAAAATAGAAGATATTAAGCTAGAAAGAACACATACACCTTATTTCTGGTTAGGTTTTGGATCATATTTCTTAGCTACAATTATTTGGCAACCAAGTAAAACAGATGGCGTTCTATGCGATCCTGATTCTCTTGCACAAGGTCATGCATTGTGGCATCTATTGGGAGCAGTTTCAATGTGGTGTTTCTACAAATATTTTAGAACTGAAGTAGATAATTATTGAGCTTCGTAAGTAATAATCCACATACGTAATTTAATTTCAGGTAAGTAACCATCAGGATCATTTACACTTGGATCATATTCCTCACCTTGATACAATCCACGATAGCTTAGTTCATTAGTGCCAATATCAGATTGACTGGTAATATCTATTCTATTATATTCTACATCTTGCCCAGGACACCAACCGGCCCTTCCGTAAACCCACGTTCCATATTGATTAGCAGATACGCCTTCATTGACTCTATTATAGCAGCCATATGGAGTTCCTCCATTAGGATGTTCAAGTAAACCTAGAGTATTTCCATTTATTGTAAATTCGTGCTGGTGATTACAGAATTCAGCACAATTTTCATCAGTACTACTGTGACCATGTCCTGTAAAGAAGGTTACAATTTCTACTCTTTCAGTATTGCTAGTAACATTGTATTCGAATGGATTTTCACTACCAAAAATATCGTTATATTCTAAGTTAAACTTTCGTGTTGCTCCAGCTAAATATTCAGCACCTACAGGAGTATAATCTTTGTTTTCATTCCAGAAAAATAATTTTACTGTAAGGCCATATGCATTAGGTTGCCAATAATTAAATTCATTAATATCTTCATTTTTTAGAACACCTAGCATTGGACTAACATCAGAAATGTATCTACCTTCTCTGTTGTATGCCGTAATATATCTTCCAATTTCAGCTTTCCAAACGCGGTTCCATTTACCTTCACATCTAGCTGAAGTATCCTCATCTCCAGCATCCCATCTATGGCCTGCATTTTCACAAACTTCTTGAGTAGCATATTGAACTAATACTTCTCCAATGCATTCTTCGTATATTGTAAATTCAGATAATGAGCATTCAGAGCTGTAAGCATTCAAGTATCCTATGAAATCCCATTCATTACATCCTTTATGATCTTGACAAGCTTCGTAGGTATAAACTGCAAAAGAATCAAATTGTTCTAGATTATCAGGCATTTCTACATTACGTACACTAGTACCTCCTCCCCATCCACCTCCGTGGGTGTTAGATTCGCCTTCATTCCATTCAAAAATAGTTACAGATTCACCTTTGATACAATTTTCAGGAGCGAAATTTCTTTCGTGACATGGAACGCTTGTGTGGTGTTCCATTGCAGCCAATTCTCTTTCTAAACCAAATTCAAAATTTAGATAAATTGGTTCGTTAGCAATAAAATGAAAACGATACCAACTAAAGTTTTGATTAAAATTAAGATCCCAGAAACTTCCTACTTCTTGCCAGCGTTGTAATCTATCTATACAGAACCATGCCGGAGATTCTTTTTCTTCTATAAATTCAGCAATACTTCCATCTAAGAAATTTGCGTCCATTGCAATGTAATGAACTCTATCGCTCCAATGTTCTCTATCTTCTTCATTCATGCCAGCTAGAGCTACATTTACTCTTCCAGACATGTAACTAACATCTCCCATCCAACCTCCATCACGGTATGAACCAAAGAAGTAATGAACATTATCTGGAGATTTTTCAAACATTAGACTCAATTCAGTAGCTTGNCCAANAGGATTTGCNGAATTCCAAGTTATTACACTATCTGGNTTTAGAGGGTTATAAATTACAAAAACATAATTGTCTTTTCCTTTCCATTCANTCTTAAATTCCCAATCATTAGTAATATTTAGATTCTCATNAATGGGTTGAGGGACTGTAAAATCATCTACAGTTCCCATATANGCTGTAGANTAAGGNCCATTATTCCATGGTATNGGTTTTTCAAAGTATGAACATCCATTATCNTCTACTTCTTCCCCATAAAGGAAAGGCCCATCAGGACACTGATCTCCATCAGCACATAATCCATCTCCGTCAGAATCTCCAGTTGAATCATTTCCCCAGCAAATGTCTAGTGAATCTACAATTCCATCGCCATCAGTATCTCTTTGGGATGCTGAACAACCTTCTTCATTTGGAATTTCATTGATAGGTGTTTCATCACAATTATCATATCTATCTTCAATTCCGTCATTGTCATCATCATCATCCTCAGTATTGTCTTTACATCCATCCATATCCCAATCATCAGAACCTCCAGCCTCCCAATCCAGTGTACCTCTCGGACATAGATCAACAGAATTATTCATTCCGTCATTATCCATATCAGAATCTATCCCATCAGGTAGCCCATCCTTATCATAATCTAATGGTTTTGAAGAAGGACTTCTTGGATTTGTTCCGAGACTTAATTCTAAAGTATTATTGTATCCATCACCATCAATATCATCATCTAATTCTAAAGAAGTATTACAATTGTCTTTTATTGAGTCAGGTTTTCCATCTCCATCCATATCCTTTGTTGCACATTCATCATATGGAAATTCATCGCTATTGTCCCCTATCCCATCTTCATCTGAGTCTTTCCATTCATTAGGGTCATTTGGAAAATCATCATTATTATCATCATATCCATCGTTATCAGAATCTAAATTAGAAGGGCCAGTATTTTGATTGTTAGAATCATCTATAGTATTATCATTATTGTAATTATTAGAATTGTCATTGTTAGCTGTGTTGTCGACTTCTTCTTCAAGACAACCACTTGTTGAAATTATAGAAAATAAGAATAGAAAAATCATCGCAAAGGAGGTACTTTTTCTTTTCATCATTTGCATTGATATTCAGCTTCCAAATAAACCTTATCACCCATCAAATCACATATTTAGGAGTGTTTACTATCCCCAAATAATGTCTGCACAAACAGCAAGAAAAGTGGCCCTTGCGTATTGGGGATTTTCAAGAAAAGCCAGTTCAAGAGCTAAATCTGGAGTAGATATAGACATAATTAAGGGAAATAATTCTTTAGAATTAACAGAACAAGCCCCATCAATACAGAAATTTGCGAAAAGAGTAGGTGATTCATGGGAAGATTTTACAGGATATATTGGAAAATATGGACGAATTCCGTTTGAGGCATTAGTAGACATTGCAGCAAAAGCTAAGAGCAGTAATGAAAATATTGGTAAATCAAGTATGGAAGAAGTTGAGAAATGGTCTAAATTATTAATCGATTCAAATTCAAATTATTTTATTGCACGTGCAAAGCATAAGGGAACCTTATTGCAAGTATTAATTAATACAAAAAATTAATTTAAGCTTTATAATTCACACTATATTAACATATTATAATGAAAATATATACTAGAGCTGGTGACGAGGGTCAGACTGGTTTACTTCATGGAGAAAAAGTCGCAAAGAATTCAGTTCTTCCTGAGGCTTATGGAACTGTTGATGAAGCACAAGCAATATTGGGCTTAGTTAGAACAGAATGTGGAGATAATACCGATTTAGAGGATAAAATAATTCATATTGAAAGAGATCTTTATGTTTTAATGGCTGAATTGGCCACAGACCCTTCTAAACATGATAAATTAAAACCTGGAAAGAGTAAAGTTAATGATGAAATGATAACATTCTTAGAAAATTTCATTGACGAAATAACATCAAATTTTGAATTACCGAAAGAGTTTGTTTTGCCAGGTCAGAATAGAATTTCAGCATTACTAGATATATCTAGAACAGTAGTAAGAAGGGCAGAAAGAAGAGCTATAGCTTGTGATATTGAAGGATCCTTAGCAGTACCTTATCTCAATAGATTATCAGATTTACTTTGGGCTATGGCACGATGGCAAGAGGGAGAATCGATAACCTCACGCTCAATAAAATGAAAATTCCAGATCACCTCCGTCCGCCACTTTTGGAACAATTAGAGGATCAAGAAGATTCAGATGATTGTTTGATTATTCGTGGTTCTGCATTAGGCCATGCACTTCTTGAGAATGAAGAAAAGAGAGATTATTTCATTAGAAGATTTATAGAATCAGGTGAACCTTCTTTGGAAGGTAATGAATTAGGTCGAGAACTTCAGGCAAGAGCTGTAGGCAAACTTTTACTGAAAGAAGATGCTGAAGAGTATTTGTCTAGAGCTAAAGAATTGTTTGAAAATGAACTAGAAAAGGCACTACCAGATTTACCTGAGGATGTAGCAATAGATGTAGCAACAGAACCTCTCAAAATGGCAAGACAAGCTAGAAGTGGACTTATGGAAAATGCATTTTTGAGGGAAAAATGGGAGCTTTGTGTAAATGAAGCAGAGCACGGCAGATCAATTATTCCAGATTATTTACTTTATCAACCTCATAGAGAAGGTTACCCAATTGAGTTTGTAGCAAAAGGGATGCATAGTGAGGATACTTCTTTAGTTACCAAAGGCCTTGAAATGCAGGAAGAATTTCTCCAATATGTAATAGATGTGGGATATTTGAAACCCTGGGAAGATGCATATTTTGTATCATATTCTTTATCCTTAATAACAAGAGAAATAGTTTCTAAATTATAAACAAACTCTTTAATACATAACTAAGTGATTTAGATGTCCGAGGTATCTAATGTCTCAAAATAGAAATTCAATAAAGCAAGTCTTAGCATGGGCTGCAGTTTTCGCCCTTGTGCTAACTATAATTCCATACAGTGTGGCAGATCAAAATTCTAATGAATATTTTGCATCATGGAGTTATGAATTAGAAGATATAGATGGAGACAATCAAAATGACACTATAATATTCACATTTGATGTTGATACCAATGTAACCGATTATGTAGATGTATTAGTTGAGATGGAAGTTAGAGATGATAATGGTAATTATGTAGGTGATGAAGGCGAGGATTACGAAATTTACTGGACTGAAAATGATACTTTTGAAATCGGATGGTTTGTTGACGATTGTGATGATTATGATGATGATTGTGAGGGTCCATTCGACTTCAATTTTAGGCTTTATGAGGACATAGATGGATATTATTATTATGAAGACAACTTCTCTGAATCAAACATTTACCTTTACAAAACCACAATAGCTCCAGAAGGTGTAATTCAAGTTGATAATGGAGTCTTGTCTGATGATGATGACGGCTTGCACAATGATATTTTGTTTATAGCACGTATGGAAGATTATGATATTTCAAATGTAAGTATTGAATTAGAAAGAAAAGTAGGCACTCAATGGGTTGATGCTGGTAATCAAGAAACTGATGATGGTGAAGCAATATTCAAGAATATGACTACTGGAGAATACAGGTGGTTCGCAGAATATGATGATGAAGATATTGATGAAGGACATACATTTGTATTTTACAGTACAACTTCAGATGAAAATTTAGGCCATATTGGTGTAGTTGAGGATTGGGATGAAGCTGATGACTTTGATGACTTTGTTTTTGCTCGATGGTCTAATGGATCCGATGAGTCCATTAATGATGGCGTTTATGTCGAACTTTTCTATGAAGATAATAACACATTATATGATGAAGGTGGTGGAAATGGCGATGGTTTTGTAGTATTATTTAGCGATGTTGAAGAAGGGAATTACACATTTAATTTGTATAATGATACTTCATCAGGTGATTTGATGCAAACCGGTTGGTTGCATTCATATGGTAGCTCAAGCACAAATCATGATGAATGGTTTGAAGATTGGGACTACGAAACAAATGATGAAGATGGTAATGGAATAGACGACGTAATAATAATTGAATATAATCCAGATACTTCGTGTAATTGTACAGTAGAGATTGAAGTAGATATGGAAGTTTTCAATGAAACAGGATATTTTGTTCATTTTGAACGCTATGAATATGAAATTAATGGAACTAATGAAGTTTGGTTTGAAACTGACGAATGGTCTCCAGATGAAGAAGGAAATTATACCTTTGAGTTTTACTTATATGCTGGAGGATGGGAAGAAGAAGATAGTTTCAATTTTAGTGCTTATTTAGAGTGCGGTAGCGGATCTTATTATTGCGATTATGATGAATGGTTTGAAGACTGGGATTATGAAACAGAAGATAATGATAATAATGGCGAAGATGACACCATAACTATAGGTTACGATCCAAATACTGAGTGTAATTGTTCAACAGATATTATGGTTTCAATGTATGTTTTTTATGAAAATGACACATATTATGAATACTGGAATTATTATTATCATGAAATAAATGGAACTGAGGAAGATTGGTTTGAAACTAACGAATGGTCTCCAAGTGAAGACGGAAATTATACTTTTAATTTACAATTAAGAGATGAAAATTATAATCTTGAAGATCAAATTAATTTTACCACTTATTTAGAATGTAATGCAGAAAGTAATTATTCATCATGTGATTATGATGAATGGTTCGAGGATTGGGATTATGAAACAAATGATACCAATAATAATGGAGTAGATGACACCATAGTCGTAGGATATAATCCAGACACAGAATGTGACTGTTATATGGATGTTAGAGTTTACATGGATATTGAGAATACAGATACAGGAAATTATGTGGACTCATATTATTATTACCATGAAATAAATGGAACAGAAGAAGATTGGTTTGAAACTGATGATTGGTCTCCTGATGAAGATGGAAATTATACATTCATTTTCAGATTATATGATGAAAATTGGAATTATGAAGATAATTTTGATTTCACAGAATTTTTAGAATGTGCAGAAGATTGTGATGCAAATGAATGGTTTGAATCATCAGATTATGAAACAATGGATACAGATTCAGATAATTTAGATGATACTATTGAAGTAAGCTACAATCCAGATACAGATTGCGATTGTGAGGTTGAGATATTTGTTGAGATGGCAGTATACGAGAATTCATCTGGGAATTGGGTAGATTATGAAGGAGCCATGTATACAATAAACGGTACAGAGGAGGATTGGTTTACTTTATCCTGGACTTCTCACAATAGTACTTCATATGATTTTGAAATAGTGCTTTATGATATGGATGATTTTGAAGATTCATTCGAGATAACTGATGTTTATTTGTATGAAACTAGTGGCGCAGGAGGCCCTGGTGATGACGATGAATATTTCGATAGGTTAGATCACTACACCTATGACGCAGATAGCGATGGATATGATGACACGGTTGAGTTTGAATATGATCCTGATACTACTTGTGATTGCTACCTTAATGTAACAACAGTATTTGAGTTCTATGACAATCAAACTGGTGATATGGTAGATTCATTTGAGGTTGAAGAGGAGATTTATGGAGATGATAACGATTATTTTTACAATTACTGGTCTCCTTCTTATAACGGAACTTTTGATATAATTGTTGAACTTTATGACCAAGATGGGAATTTAGAAGATTGGGAACAGTTTAATGATATTCCACTTCATGTTCGTTCAGAAGGTTCAGGAGACGAGTGGTTTGAAGATTGGGACTACGATGTAGATTCATACAGAATAGATATAGGATATGATCCAAATACAGATTGTGAATGTGATCTAAGAGTTTGGGCATATATTGACGTTTACCATAATCAAAGTAAGATTGATACAATATCAGATGATTATTACATCTTCTACGATGATTATGATTGGTTTACTCAAGACTGGACGGCTGATGAAGAAGGCGTCTATGATTTCCGTGTAGTATTATTTGATGGTGAAGACGGTCCAGATAATTTTGAGGATGACTTCTGGATTTATGATGTACATTTGAATGGCGATGATAATGAAAATAGCGAAAGTATTGGTCACGCTGCAGATATTATTGATTTAGAGGAAGATGGATACATTAATGATTTCATTGGTATTGTAACAGGCAGTGATGGCGCTTATTTCGAAATATATGATGAGAATTGGGACCTCGTGGATAGCGCTTATTCAGAAGATGAGTTTTGGTTTTCAGAAAATTTAGATGAAGGCTGGTATTATCATAGCATAAGCGAACATGAGACCGGGAATTTCTATCAGGAAGGAAAATTTTATTCATATGGTAATTCTTCAGCTAATAATTCAGATATAATTAATGTCCATCAGGCAGTTCTGGAAGATGAGGATCAGTCTGGAGACCTAAATATTGACTGTGATGGAGGTCCTTGTGATGATGCTTACTTTATAGCTAACATAGGTCATTGGGATAATGGAGTCCAGGACGTTACGATTGATATCGAAAGATATGATGAAGAGAGCGAATCTTGGGAAGATTATGCTACAACTTACACCAATGAGAGTGGACTAGGAGCAGTTTTTGATACTTCATGTGGAGAATACCGTTGGGAAGCATATTATGAAGGCAATAACATAGATGATGGATACTATACAGTATGGGCTCATTGTGACGATGACGATGATGAACCACATGCATGGTTTGATGAGTTCTATTTCACAGTAAATGATGAAGATGAAGATGGTAACGAAGATTCAGTAACTGTTCATTACATCATAGCAACAGATTGTGATTGCGAAATGGATCTTTTGTTAATTCTTGATATATACTATGAAAATGGCACTATGATTGATACTTTCGAGGAACAATTCACACTTCCAGCAAATGAAAATAGAGATATTTTATTTGATTGGAATAATAAGTATGATGAAGGAGAAATTAGGTTTGATTCAATATTAGAATATTTGGTTGATGGAGATACAGAGGGTGAAATCATAGTACAAGA
>NZHT01000123.1 GCA_002691385.1 Flammeovirgaceae bacterium
TATTCCAGATAATCGAACCACTTCATGCAGTCTATTTTTTCTTTCATTTATCAAACCAAACCTAGGAACGAGAATTCTAATTTCCATCCCTTTTTCTAACATTGCTTGTGGCAAGCCCCTCACGAAATCGGCTACCTCAGATGTCTTAAGGAAAGGATTAATTTCACTTGCAACATATAAGATTTTAAAATTTGACATAACAAAGATATTTAGTACTGTTTTACTTAAAAGAGTGTAAAATTACGATATTTTTACGGCATTATTAATTAATTCTTTATCAAAAACCATAATAGCTTTTTTAACTCCTCTTATGCTCAACGTAAATGAATTAACTTCTCTTGCAGAAGAATTGTCAAAAGCCTCTAAAAAAGGAATGAAAATAGGACTTGTACCCACGATGGGTGCTCTGCATGATGGACATATGGAATTAATAAAACAAGCTCGCATACATGCCGAATATGTCATCGTGAGTATTTTTATAAACCCACTACAGTTCAATCAAGCTGATGATTTCATAAATTATCCTTCCAACCTCCTAAAGGATTCCGATAAACTCAAAAATGCAGGGGTAGATCTCCTTTTTAATCCAGATTTAAAGCTTATTTATCCTAAAAAACCTGCTGTAAAAATTGATTTCGGAAATATCTCTCGTAACCTTGAAGGTGCCTTCAGACTGAATCATTTTGAAGGAGTTGGGCTTATAGTCATGAAACTCTTTAATCTCATAAAACCCGATGTTGCTTTTTTTGGTTTAAAAGATTTGCAACAATATGTTTTGATAAAAAACTTGATCAAAGAATTTTCATACCCCATAAAACTATATGGTGTACCTACTGTTAGGGAAGAAAATGGACTGGCTTTATCATCTAGAAATGTGCATCTATCTCCATCAGGTTTAAATATTGCCTCTCAAATTTACAAGGGCTTAGTTTGGGCAAAAAAAAATTTTAAAACCTTTAACACCTCAGAAGCATTAATAATTCAACTTAAAAAATTTTACCACCCGCAAGATGGTTTAACCATTGAATATTGTGAGATATTAAATTCTAATACATTCAAGCCAGTTAAATCCTTACAAAGTGGGGGAAAAATAACCTTGTTCATTGCAGCATATGTTGAAAGTGTAAGGTTGATTGATAACATATCATTACAGGAATAGAATAGTAAATATGACTTTTGAAGTTTTAAGATATCAGATGGAGGACACCATTTCCTATTACTACACAATAAAAGTAACGGTCCAGCTTAATCTGGTTCTTTTTGTTGAAAACAGATTTATTAAATGAGGAAATTTATATCATTTTTAAAATTCTCTCTTCCACTATTTTTAGGCTTATTGTTACTTTTTTACGCCTTTAAAAATGTTCAACTAGATAATTTCCTATCTAAGTTAGATCAGACCCGTTATGGATGGGTTATTGGATCCATAATGTTGTCTTTGTTAGCTTATGTAGCAAGGGCTAGTCGATGGCAACTTTTGCTCAGAGCTGCAGATCAAAAAGTCAGTACATTTAGATTGACTTTGGCAGTTTATGTGGGTTATCTTGCCAACCTTGCCTTTCCAAGATTGGGGGAAGTGATACGCTGTGCGGTTTTAAAGAAAACAAATCAAATACCAGTTAGTATTAGTATTGGAACCGTAGTTATCGAACGCATTATCGACAGCTTAGTTTTACTCTTTTTTCTGATCATTACCCTCCTATTTGAGTTTAACTTAATTATTACTTATCTCGAGGACATTTTCAGTACCTTCCGTATTGCCCTCAACGGAATAATTTATACCTCACTAACCCTTTTAACCATTTTTACTATTATTGTTCTCATGGTTTTAAGAGTGCATACGCCTTTATCCCAGCGCATCAAAAAAATTGCTTCCGAAATACTCAAAGGTATGTTAACGGTCACATCTATTCGGAGAAAATACGTTTTCCTAGTGACAACCGTAGTGATGTGGCTGATTTATTTTTTGATGTCTTACATGATGTTTTTTGCTCTAGAAGAAACCTCAAACCTCTCTTTAAAGGTTGGATTCATGCTTTTAGTGAGTGGGGGCATCGCTTTGGCTTTACCAGTGCAAGGGGGTATTGGTACTTATCATGTCATGATCGCGATGATGTTAGGCTTGTACGGTGTTGAAAATACTACAGGTCTTTTTCTAGCGACATTACTGCATAGTTCTCAAGTTTTATCCATAGTTATTTTTGGTGGAATCTCTTTAGTGATAACTTTAGGTATTGAAAAAAAGAATCACAATGACATCAAATAAAATTATGAATCTGGCACAGGCAAAAATTGCCGTCAAGACTTGGAAAAATAACCAACAATGTGTGGTCTTCACCAATGGTTGTTTTGATATATTGCATTTAGGCCATATTGATTATTTGGAGAAAGCCAAACTGAAAGGCGACAAGCTAATCATCGGGTTGAATTCGGATAATTCAGTCAAAAAATTGAAAGGGAATCAAAGACCCATCAATTCAATCATAGCAAGATCCAGAATGTTGGCCGCCATTCAATTCGTTGATTTAGTAATTGAGTTTGATGAAGATACCCCTTTGATGCTCATTGAGAACCTATTGCCAGATGTTTTAGTAAAAGGTGGAGATTACACCAAACAAAATATTGTCGGCGCCAATAGTGTTTTAACTACTGGAGGATCTGTGGAAGTCATTGAATTCACAGACGGATATTCTACTACTAAATTGATTAATCAACTTAAAAATTAACAGATGCTTTTTATAATAATTATAGGTTTCATGATTGCCAGCTTGATAGTCAGCAGACGGCTTAAAAATAAATTTATAAAATACAGTCAAACCCCCTTATCAAGTAATTTGTCTGGAAACGAAATTGCGCAATTAATGCTAAGAGATAACGGGATATTAGATGTACAAATAATCTCCGTGGAAGGACAACTAACCGACCATTATAACCCTAAACAAAAAACAATTAATCTAAGTACTGATGTATTTCATGGAAGGTCTGCTGCTGCTGCAGCTATAGCCGCACACGAATGTGGACATGCCGTCCAACACCTAACAGGCTACAAATTCCTTAACTTAAGATCTGCTTTAGTTCCCATTCAAAATGTCAGTGCCAAGGTGATTAATTTTATATTTTTAACTATGTTTTTTGGGAGCATGTTTATGAATAATATATTTTCTATTGAATCTAGTATTCTGATCATCATAGCCTGCTATACGGTTTTTACCTTGTTTGCATTTTTGACCCTTCCAGTCGAATACGATGCAAGTAAAAGAGCATTGACATGGATTCATAGCCGAAATATTGTTACAGAATCAGAACATGCGATGGCAAAAGATTCCTTAGATACCGCTGCACAGACCTATTTAATTGCTGCACTGAGTTCTTTGGCTACCTTATTCTATTGGATAATGATTTATCTCGGAGGAAGTCGTGATTAAAATACCTTAATCAGTTCTTAATGTAAGTTTGTTATGCATGTTTAATAATAAATCTTGATTTTTGATATATGAACCAAATTACGTTCAATGAAGAACAGCAAAGTGTGCAAGCAGCAGCAAAAGATTTCGCTGAAAAAGAATTGCTCCCCGGAGTAATTGAAAGAGACAATCATCAAATTTTCCCAACTGATCAAATAGCAAAATTGGGCCAGTTGGGTTTCTTAGGAATGATGGTAGAGCCCAAGTATGGCGGTGGTGGTCTAGATGCCGTATCCTATGTTTTAGCCCTACAAGAAATATGTAAAGTAGAGGCCTCAGTAGGAACAATCATGTCCGTATGTAATTCTTTAGTCTGCTGGGGACTTGAGAATTTTGGAAATGAAATGCAAAAAGAAAAATACTTGATCCCTTTGGCTAAAGGAACTGTCATTGGCGCCTTTTGCCTTTCCGAACCTGAGGCTGGTTCAGATGCTTCGGCCCAAAAAACAACGGCGATCGATTGTGGTGATCATTATCTCTTGAATGGCACCAAAAATTGGATCTCAAATGGAAAATCAGCTACCTATTATTTGGTTATGGCTCAAAGTGACCCTTCTAAAAAACACAAAGGCATTAATGCTTTCATTTTAGAAAAAGGTATGCCCGGCTTTGTGGTGGGTAAAAAAGAAGATAAGATGGGTATTCGTAGTTCCGATACGCATTCTTTAATGTTTCAGGATGTAATTGTTCCCAAAGAAAATAGAATAGGTAATGAAGGATTTGGATTTACATTTGCTATGAAAACCCTAAATTGCGGTCGTTTAGGGATTGCCGCTCAAGCAGTAGGTATTGCGGCCGGCGCCATTGAGCGCGCCATTGCCTATACAAAAGAAAGGTCTTCATTCAACAAGAAAATAAGTGAACACCAAGGTATCCAATTTAAATTAGCTGAAATGGCGACAAAAGTGGAGACCGCCCAGCTTATTACTTTAAAAGCGGCCCAGCTCAAAGATGCCAATGAAGAATACGCCCAAGCGTCTGCCATGGCAAAACTATATGCTTCTGAGGTCGCCATGTCGGTTTCCACCGATGCTGTACAAATTCACGGAGGCTATGGTTATGTGAAAGACTTCCATGTCGAACGTTTGATGCGAGATGCTAAAATCACAGAAATCTATGAAGGTACCTCAGAAATTCAAAAAATAATAATTGCCCGCCATCTTTTGAAATAATTATATTTTTTAATTAATCATCAACGATGGTGGGACTTCTCCAAAACAGTATCCTGGCATAACNTTAAATTTGTAATTATTATGTTTTGCTTCTNCTTTTTTTATTTTATCTCGAATATCGGATTATTTTATTTGANTTGAGAATTCAAGATGATGTTTCGANTTACCTCAAGAAAAATGNNATAAAAGAAAATTAATGACGATTTCANAACTAATNCTTTATTTTCTTAACCTCTTTTATCTCCTTATATATTNTATCAAAAATTTTAGGAATTTCATTCAGTACAAATTTGTACACAGCACCCCTTAAAGAACGTCTCCCGAAAGACGAATTTTCTTTATTCTTAACTTTCTTAAGTGGTTTTTTATTGGGTTTAAACCAATAATAACCTAATCCTATGACAGCTGTACCCAAAAAAATACCTAACAATCTCGAATGCCATTCCTTTTCAAATTTCTGGGATACCTTGTTCAAATCAGAACGCAAAACCTCTTCATCTGACTTCAATTGTGCTTTCAAATGCTCGTATTTGATGGAATGCTTACTCATGGATTTTTTTTGTAACTAGATTCAATGATCACTCCCTCCAACCAATTTCGGATTTTTCTAGATCTACTCATCCAAACAACTATTACTATCACTAAAAGAAAAAATGCACTTGCAATAAAGTATCCCCAGTAAGAGCTCATTAAAAACTCATTAAAAACAACTGCTATACCGAAAGATAAAAAAATCAGCATCAACAATGACAAGATTGCTAGGATGAAAAATAAAATCGAAAGAGCTAAAAAGTTAGAAAATTTTAAAATCAACTCAAGTTTTACCTGATCGCCTTTAATCTTGATTAATGAAATTATTTTGCCTATCAATGAATTCACTTTCAATATTTTAAGGAAAATGTAATAATTTTTTATAACGTATGTTCTTTCTTATGCAAAAATAAACTAATCTGTAAAGCATTAATGATTAAGCTCTTGAATAGTTAACCAGCTCATTAAACCCATACCAATCTTTATAGCGTCTTCATCTATGTTAAAGTCATGAGTATGTACGCCCGAAACGATAGATTTTGCTTCATTTCGAGTTCCCAATCTATAAAAGCAACCATCGACATTTTGAGAATAAAAAGAAAAATCTTCTGAAGCCATCCATAAATCTAAATTGACCACATTTTCTATACCTAGATACTCTTGAGCAGCTGATATGTTCCTTTCCGTATATTCAGGATCATTGAACACATATGGATAGCCATTCTCAATTCTAACTTTACATTTTGCCCCCATGGATGCTGCAATACCCTCGGCCATTTGAGTGATTAATGCCAAAGCCTCTGTCCTCCATGTTTCATCAAAAGTCCGAAAGGTTCCCGCAACATCTACAAAATCAGGAATCACATTGCCAGCTCCTTTACCCGATATATTTCCAAATGAAAGCACAGAAGGCGTCTTAGGGCTGGCCTTTCTACTAATAATCTGCTGTAAGGCAATCAAAATATGACTAGTAATAATTACTGGATCTACGAGTTTTTCAGGCATGGCTGCATGCCCACCCTTTCCCTCGATGGTAAGGTAAATCTCATCAGAACTTGCCATGTACTTACCCAGACGAAAACCTACTTTCCCTACCTCAATCAAAGGCATGACATGCTGTCCCAAAATGGTTTTAGGAATAGGATTCTCTAAAATTCCTTCTTTGATTAATACGGAAGCCCCCCCAGGTATTTTCTCCTCACCAGGTTGAAAAATGAATTTCACACTCCCCTTAAACTCAGATTTTAATTGGTGTAAAATCTTTGCCACCCCAAGCAAACATGAGGTATGGACATCATGCCCACAAGCATGCATAATACCATCAAATTTAGATTTATAATCAATCCGATTTTTTTCTAAAATAGGAAGTGCATCTATATCTGCTCTTAAAGCAATATTTCGTCCTTTACTTGACCCTTCAAGTAAAAAAGTAACTCCTGTTTTGGCAATTCTTTTAATGTTCTCTATTCCAATTTCCATTAGTTTGTTCTCAATGAAATCTGCCGTATGATATTCTTCAAAAGACAATTCGGGATGCTGATGCAAATGTCTCCTATATGTCTTTATTTCTTCAAAAAAAGACTCAGACATAATTTTAATACGATTAACTAGCTTATTCATCAAGTGCTATAATTGGAATTTTTTCTGCTATTACTATAGATTTAGGAAAGATCTTTTTAATAACATTTAAAAACCTAGTCGCGATTAACTTTTCATGAAATGCCCCGATTTTTATTCTATAATTGGGTTGATTATAAGTCAAATTAATTGGCACATCAGGGAAAACATCTTGACAATAATTATGAATATCAAGGGCTTCATCTCGATTAACATTAGAATAGACTTGAATAACAAATCCATCTCTCACATTAAGCTTTTTATTTTGAGCTACTATTAAATTGCTAATACTATCGATTTCTTCGGTTATGTGCCCATATAACTCGACCGGTTCTTTCAAGGTTTTAGGCACTGATGCCTCATCTATCACCTTAGGCAACTCGATCCGATACAAAGATAAGTCTTCATCATAGGACCTATTTACTGGTTTACTTGCTTTACAAGCAAGTAAAAGTATTGGGGAAAATAGGATCAGTCTATAAGAATACATTTATTTGATTTTATATCATCTTCTACCAACTTATACTTTATATCCTTTTTAATCATTCCATCTGTATATTTAACAGATACTCTTGCATTTCTACTTGCTATTTTCTGTGTTTTTATCGGTGCTGTCTTCTCCACTGACTTCCCATTAGATTCTTGATAGGCCAACGCCGATTTAGTCTCTGCTTTTGATTCTTGATATTTCTGAGCCAATTTAGATTTATCCGCCTCCTTGACCTCGTTTTCATTTTGAATAGGAATTTCTGATTTTATCAATAATGACATCGTTTCTTGGTTGACTTTACCAATAAAAAGTTTAAACATTTCAAAGCCCTCGAATTTATATATTAAAAGAGGGTCTTTTTGCTCGTAAACTGCATTTTGAACCGACTGTTTTAGGTCATCCATATCTCTTAAATGTTCTTTCCAAATTTGATCAATAATCGCAACCGTAATGATTTTTTCCATTTCTGAAATTACAACTAAACCATTTGAATTCACTGATTCTTGTAAGTTGACGCCTACACCAATTTGTTTGATCCCATCTGTAAAAGGAACCATGATATTTTGAACAACTCCCCCTCTATTTTTCAACAATTGTTTGAGCAAGGGAAGAGTTTTATTAATAATTACTTGATTTTTGGACAAATAGGAGGCATATGCTTCACTATATAGCTTTTCCGCCAATGTAGACTCTGATATTTTCTGTAATTCCTCCGCACTGATTTGAAAATCTACTCCTAAATTACTAATCGCCTGAAGTCTGAGCTCGTCTGGATCATTTAATTCCTTATTTATATGAGTTATGTCATCACAAAGATCATAAAGCATGTTCATAATGTCGAATTGCAATCGTTCACCATACAATGCATTTTTTCGCCGTTTATAAATCACTTCTCTCTGCGAATTCATGACATCATCATATTCAAGTAATCTTTTTCTTGTCGCAAAATTATTCTCCTCAACTTTCTTTTGTGCTCTTTCTATAGACTTGGTAATCATACTGTGCTGAATTACCTCACCTTCTTTAAGGCCTAATCTATCCATAATTTTGGCCATACGGTCTGAACCAAAAAGTCGCATCAAATTATCTTCAAGTGAAACAAAAAATTGTGAAGAACCCACATCTCCTTGCCTTCCTGAACGTCCCCTCAACTGACGATCTACACGTCTAGATTCATGACGCTCCGTTCCAATAATAGCCAAACCTCCCGCTGCCTTAGACTTTGGAGTTAATTTAATATCTGTACCCCTACCTGCCATGTTAGTGGCAATAGTTACCGTTCCTGATTTTCCCGCTTCTCCTACAACATCTGCTTCCTTGGCATGCTGCTTGGCGTTCAATACCTGATGCTTGATGTTTTTCAACTTTAGCATCCTGCTCAGTAACTCCGATATTTCCACTGATGTTGTCCCCACCAATACTGGCCTTCCTATAGCAGTAAGCCCGTTAATTTCTTCAACCACAGCATTAAATTTCTCACGGATAGTTTTATAAACCTTATCTTCCATATCCTTGCGAACAATAGGCCTATTGGTAGGACACACTACTACATCCAATTTATAAATATCCCAAAATTCTCCGGCTTCTGTCTCCGCAGTACCCGTCATTCCAGCAAGTTTATGGTACATTCTAAAATAATTTTGCAACGTAATGGTCGCATAGGTCTGAGTAGCATCTTCTACTTTAACATTTTCTTTAGCCTCTATAGCCTGGTGCAACCCATCGGCATACCTCCGACCTTCCATTACTCGACCTGTCTGCTCATCGACAATTTTCACTTTCGAATCCACAACGATATATTCCGTATCTTTCTCATAAAGACAATAAGCCCTTAAAAGTTGGTTGACTGAATGAATCCGTTGAGACTTAATATTATAATCTTGAATAATGGTATCCTTTGCTTTCAATTTCTCATTTTCATCTATTGTCGTATCCTGCTCGAGCTTACTGATCTCTATGGCGATATCAGGTAAAATAAAAAAAGTAGCATCTTCCCCATCTTTCGTGATAAGATCGATCCCTTTTTCAGTTAAATTTATTGAATTATGCTTTTCATCAATTGTGAAAAATAAAGTTTCGTCTGCCTCAGGCATCATTTTTTGATTATCCTGTAAATAAATATTTTCTGTTTTCTGTAAGACTTGACGCATGCCGGGCTCACTTAAAAACTTTATCAAAGGCTTATATTTGGGTAACCCTCTAAACGACCTAAATAATGGTAAACCTGCCTCCTTATCATTATTTTCCTTAATTAATTTCTTGGCCTCATTAAG
>NZHT01000124.1 GCA_002691385.1 Flammeovirgaceae bacterium
TGAAAATAAAAGATCGAAACGAGAAATAAAATATCCAAAAGAGCCTTTTCAAAAAGGAGCAGCCCCTTCGATTTTAAGGGAATGGAATAAAAAAGGTGGACTTATTTATGACAGTCGTAAGCCTTAATGAGGAATATTAGACCATTTTATCAGATATTGTCTCAAATAAAGCATGATAATAGATATCAAGACAATAATCAATCCCCCGTGAATATCTACTAATAAAGAACTTACACCCAAAACAAGTAAAAACCAAACAGGAAAGACAAACATGGCCAAGGCCCATTTCATTGAGCCATAAAAAACAACATCTTTGACCTCTGACAAAATAGAATGAAGTAACCATAATGGCCCGAAGTTAAAAATACTCAAACATTTGCCTAGCCCATTCAAGAATTTATTGGGCTTACCCAAAGGTTTTAACCCTACACCAGATACTATCCCTTCTCTTAATTGCTCGAATGATCGAGATTCATTATAACGATTAACAAAGTCTCGTTGTACTTGATAAGTAGGGCCTTCAGTGGGAATTAATAAGCAATTACGCATACCCTGATCAATGGTTTCTCTCAATTGATTGACTCCCTTAGCTTTTTGCTCCATATAGAGTGACAAAAAATCCTTTACATATATAGGTTTACCGTATACAATCAAAATTTTATGTAGAGGCCTTTGATGATGAAAATAATTCAGCCCAACTGGTATGATTTGAAGATCTAAGTGATCCATTTTTTCTTGTGCCTCAAGGGCTATTCTCGCACTGCCTTTAGATAAATTCCGTAAGAAGAAATCATTGCCATGATTCCCCTCTGAAAATATCGTTAACGCATTCCTTTGAGAGAGATACCTATTTATTTTTCTAAAAGTTTCTTGATTCTTGGCTAATTGACTAAACCCATCACGAATCCGATAAATAGGAATCATCTTAATGGCATCCATAAACCATTCAAATTTTTTTTTAAAAACGTCTGATCGAGTAACGGAATAGGTTGTTTTTGGAGATAATCCTCCAATAATCAAAGCATCCATAAATGCATTTTGATGATTAGATGAATAGATTACTGGCTGGTCATTTGGAATTTTTTCCCTCCCTATTATCTCTACTTTTCCAAAGAAAAACCGAATAAGAAAGCGACAATAATATTTTATAACTTGATATACTAATTTTTTGACCATAGCTCTTCTTGATTATACCCTTCCATTGTACTAATCCAAAAAAAATTGAAAAATCACATATGAAATTTATTTAAACGCAATAACTCAAAGTGGATCACAAAAGTATAAATTTCCCATCTTATCTGTTATAAATACCTTAAAATCTAAATAAAATGGTTTTAACAAATGAAAATTTCCTTGTATAGAATAATTTAAAAAGGGGCTTGTGACTCCTCTCCATTAGAATTAAATTGCCTAGGGATAATTTAAACAACTCCCCTTAAATATGATAAATAATAATTCAGTCAAAATTGTTTTTTGGCTGCTTTTTCAAAGCATAAACTGTCTAATTTTCGCTCAAGAAAAATTATCGGTAATGACCTATAATATCCGATATGATAACCCAAATGATAGCCTCGATCAATGGAGTCATAGAAAAAAAATATTGACCGATCAGATTCTATTTTATGCCCCCGACATCTTAGGTATTCAAGAAGGCCTTTTGCACCAAATTGAATATATCAAGGAGAATTTAAAGGATTATAAATATTTAGGCGTAGGTCGAGATGACGGAGAAAAAAAAGGAGAGTATTGTGCCCTTTTTTATAAAAATGAATTTTTAACTCCTATTAAAAATGGTACATTTTGGCTCTCTAAATCACCTGAAACTCCATCAAAAGATTGGGATGCAGCATTGCCAAGAATATGTACTTATGCTTATTTTAGTTACAAAAAAAATAAATTATGGGTTTTCAATACCCATTTTGATCATTTGGGAATAATGGCTAGATTGGCCTCTTCAAAACTGATCCTTAACCAAATGGAACGGATCAATAAACAAAACCATCCTACAATTTTAATGGGTGATTTCAATGCACTTGAGCAAGAGCCCCCCATTCAACGGATCACTGAAAAATATCTGGATAGCCGATATTCCGCTCATCATTTTTTTGGGGGAAATTCTACTTTTAATGGGTTCAATATTTCTCCCGAAGAAAATAAACGTATCGACTTTATTTTCCATAATGAACAACTCATTTCAACCAAAACTACTATAATTTCGCAGCTAATTGAACAACATTATCCCTCGGATCATTTCCCCGTGATCTCATACTTTATTTTTAAAGAAGCTAAAAATTAAAATGAATTTTAAAGCGTTAAAAAAACAATTAACCGGAACCCTCCACATCGATGAGGCAACGAGACGCATTTATGCTACAGATGCCTCAGCATATAGAGAAATTCCGAAGGGAGTAGCTTTCCCCGCTGATGTAGAAGATATTAAATCATTGATTCTGTTTGCTCAACAAAATCAGATAGGTTTAATTCCAAGAACTGCAGGGACTTCTTTGGCAGGTCAAGTCGTCGGTAGCGGGATCATCGTGGATGTTTCAAAAAAATTCAATAAAATTATTGAAATAAATAAAGAAGAGGGTTGGGCATGGGTAGAGCCTGGTATTGTTCGGGATGATCTCAATAAAAAATTAGCAGAGCTAGGTTTCTTTTTTGCCCCTGAAACCTCCACAGCAAACAGGGCGATGATTGGAGGTATGATCGGTAATAATTCTTGTGGTGCTAATTCGGTAGTTTATGGTAGTGTAAGAGAGCATTTACTTGAAGTGAAAACTGTCTTGGCCGATGGTAGTGAAGCCTATTTCGGAGCCCTTGATGAACATGGATTTTTGGCTCATTGCAATGGTCTTGATACTAGTAGCGATTTACATACACAAATCTATCTAGGCATTAGGGAAATGCTAATGGATAAAAATAATCAAGAACATATATTGGCTGGCTATCCTGATCCCAAAATACCTAGAAGAAATACAGGATATGCAATTGACCTATTATTGCGACAAAAGCCGTTTACTAAAGACAGTGAAGAAAAATTCAACTTCACTACATTAATCGCTGGTTCGGAAGGCACCTTGGTTTTTATTACAGCTGCAAAAATTAAGTTAAGTAAAATACCGCCAAATCATAAGCGGCTTGTTTGTATTCACAATTATACCATTGAAGAATCTCTTCAAGCCAATTTAATTGCCTTAAACTACCATCCCACTGCTTGCGAACTAATGGATCACTACATTCTTGAGGCAACTAAGCGAAACACCCTTTATTCGCAAAATAGGTTTTTTGTAAAAGGAGATCCAAAAGCCATTTTAATCGTTGAACTCATTGCAGAATCAGAAGAAAAAGTGGATAATAATACCCTCGAACTGATCGCTGATTTAACCGAGGCCCAACTAGGATATGCTTTCCCAATAATCAAAGGCTCAGATATGTCAAAAGTTTGGGAACTACGCAAAGCGGGGTTAGGCCTCCTATCAAATGTGGTAGGTGATGCCAAAGCTGCCCCAGTTATTGAAGATACCGCTGTTCAAGTTCAAAAACTCCCACAATACATCGCTGACTTCAATAAAATTTTAACAAAGCATAATTTATACAGCGTACATTATGCACATGCGGGCTCAGGTGAATTACACCTAAGGCCTATTTTAAACCTGAAAACCATAGAAGGGCAAAAAAAATTTAGAACGATCGCAGAAGAAATTGCCACTTTGGTAAAATCTTACAATGGGTCTCTTTCTGGAGAGCATGGCGATGGAAGACTTCGAGGTGAATTTATCCCTCAAATATTAGGGGAACATAATTATCAACTGTGTAAGAATCTCAAAAATGTATGGGACCCTCAAAATATTTTTAATCCTGGAAAAATTGTTAATGCTCCTCCAATGGACACAGATCTTCGTTTTGAACCTGATCAGCAAACACCTGTATTTGATACACTGTATGATTTTAGTAAAAATCAAGGAATCGTAAGGGCTACAGAACTGTGTAATGGATCGGGTGATTGCAGGAAGACCGAACTGTCTGGAGGAACCATGTGTCCAAGCTATCAAGCTACCAAAGATGAAAAAGATACGACACGGGCCCGAGCGAATATTTTACGCGAAATGTTAAGCAAAACAGATACGTTAAATCCTTTTTCAAGACCTGAAATAAAAGAAGTCCTGGATTTATGCCTTTCTTGTAAAGGCTGTAGCTCCGAATGTCCTTCAAATGTAGATATGGCCAAACTAAAAGGTGAGTGGCAGTATCAGTACAATCAAGATAAAGGCATTCCATTAAGAAGTCAACTCATAGGTAATTTTACGATGGCCATGTCTTTAGCGTCAAAAATACCTTGGGCTTATCGGCTGATTTTTTCTAATAAATTTTCTGGAAATATTGCAAAAAAAATAGCCGGATTTGCCTTTAAAAGATCTATGCCTAAATTGAGCTCCCTAACTTTTAAGCAGTGGCTTAAGGCCCATTTCAACCCTCTTAATGGCCGATCTGAAAAAACCTTGTACTTGTTTTGCGATGAATTTACTGAATATAATGATGTAGAGATTGGGCAAAAAGCCATGCTCTTGTTAGACCGATTAGGATATCAGGTCAGGTGCATAGACCATCCAGAAAGTGGCCGGAGCTTCATGTCCAAAGGTATGCTCAAGGAAGCCAAGCAGTTGGCTGAAAAAAATGTTGCTTTATTTTCTGAAATCATCAATGCAGAAATACCTCTTGTAGGAATTGAGCCCTCCACTATTTTATCTTTTAGAGATGAATACCTCGCTTTGACTCAAGGTGAGCTTCAGCAGAAAGCTAAAAAATTAGCTAAAAATGTCATGACCATTGAAGAATTCATCAGTCATGAAATTGATGTAGGAAGTATAAAAGCCTCCAGCTTTAATAAGGACAAAAAGTTGATTAAAGTACATGGGCATTGTCACCAGAAATCTCTATCCTCTATGACGCCAACGAAAAAAATGCTCAGCCTTCCCAAGGGTCATATCGTACACATGATCCCTTCTGGTTGCTGCGGAATGGCCGGATCATTTGGATATGAAAAGGAGCACTATGAAATATCCATGAAAATTGGTGAACTGGTATTGTTTCCTACTGTTAGAGATCAACCTCAAGAAGTAGAAATCGCAGCAGCCGGTACCAGTTGTCGACATCAAATCAAAGATGGCACGGGTAGGATTGCCAAACATCCCATAGCCATCCTATACGATGCTTTGACTCCTATTGATTAATAGAACTATTGAATTCAAGGAGTTTTTTTAAGTCTTTTTCAGACTTCAAAGAAAGCTTATTACTCTTGATGAACTGATTCATCTCTTTACTTTCTTCAAATAAGCCTATCACTGATTTTTTATTTAATTTAAACCGTGATACTTTTTTCCCATTGATTAAAGTATAATAGGTGAAAAAAGGTGAAAAATTGATAAACAACTCTGTTTTACCGGGAGTCTCTACTGCCCTTTCCGTTTTCTCTATTCGAAAGTCTTTAAAAATAGTAAGGTCTTGATTCTCATATACTAAAATATAAAATTTATTTCTGGCTTCAGGATTTAATCCATAAATAAAGACCGTAGTATCAGACATCGTATTGGAATAATGTCGATCGTACTTTTGAGTAACAAATTCAAATCTTTCATAATATTTTTCTTCTAATATGAAAGGTAAACCATCATGAAGAGCTTCAAATTGATGGGTATAGCCATTGTAATTCAAAAGAACATTTTCTATTGATAAATTATTGTTAGTCAATACCTTAGATTCAACAAAAGTTTCAAATAGAAAAGGAGATCCTTTCACCTCAATATACCGATCGGGTTCAATAGGTTTTACATTCTCCCAAATTATCTTATCACTTTGGGTGTATCCAAAAAAAGGAATAAAAAGTATTAAGGAAACAAATAATCTCAGCATATTATTAAGGTTAATTATCCATAAAATTGCCATTTATTTAAGGCGCCTACATTGCAAAGTTATGTTTTGAAAAGGTGAAAAGCTTATCTTACGCTTTAAATTAAGAAAACAAAATCAAAATTAAATGTTACACCTTAAATATGGAATGAACTTTTTTATTTTTTTATTTATTATCAGTTGTTCCGAAAAGAAAGATTGGGTAATCCCAAAAACTGATAAAGGCAATGGTGGCCTTTTTTTGCCAGACGGTTTTGGTGCAGTTGTAATAGTTGACAGCATCGGACCTACTCGACATTTAGCCGTTAACGATAATGGTGATATTTATGTTAAACTGCGTGTCCCAACCGGAGACAAAGGGAATATTGCATTAAGAGATACCGATGGAGATGGTAAAGCTGATATCATTCAAAGATTTGGTAGATATCGCAATGATGGTACTTTCGCAACCGAAATGCGAATCCACAATGGGTATTTGTACTTCAGCTCTGAACTTGTCGTCTATCGCCAAAAACTTACTCCATACAAATTGATCCCAGAAGGTAACCCCGAAATTATTTTAGTAGACCGTGGTCCTATACGATGGCATAATGCCAAATCATTGGCTTTCGATAAAAAAGGCTATATGTACGTAACCTTCAGTGGCATGACCAATGTGTGTGAAAATTGGAATACTGTTCTAGAAAACCAAACCCAAGGAGTCAAAGGATATTTTCCATGCCCTGAACTTCGAGGACTCGCAGGGATTTGGCGATTCGATGAAAATAAATTAAACCAAATTCAAACGGATGGTGAACTTTATGCGACCGGTATCAGGAGCATGGTAGCTATATCTTGGAACCATCAAACGAATAGTTTATTTGGGCTCAATCATGGTAGAGATTATTTACACGGTCATGACTCAGTAAATTATAGCCCATGGGAAAATGCAGTCCTACCGGCTGAAGAGTTCATGGAAATAGCCCTTCATGACAACTTTGGATGGCCTTATAGTTATTATGACCCATTCAAGAATAAGCGCATGCAAGCACCTGAATATGGTGGTGATGGGGTTAAAGAAACCCAAAGATATAAAGACCCGATTATGGCACTGCCTGCGCATTGGGCGCCAAACGATTTACTCTTTTATACAGGAGATCAATTCCCTGAAAGATATAAAAATGGAGCATTTGTTGCATTGCACGGATCAACCAACCGCTCGCCCTACCCTCAAGCTGGATATTTTGTCGGTTTTATACCCTTTGAAAATGGTGCCCCAAAAGGTAAATGGGAAGTTTTTGCGGACGGTTTTGCGGGAGTTGATCTTATCCGTCAAATGGCCGATGCAAAATATCGACCAATGGGTCTATCACAAGGCCCTGATGGTTCGCTTTATATTTCTGAATCTAAAAAGGGGAAAATATGGAGAATAATATATAATTACGATAAAACAAAATTTAAAGAAAGCCATCTTTTAAATATGGAACAGAGAAAATTAAAAGCTCATTTAAGAACGCCAAACAAAGAGGAAGACCTTGTGTCCATTTCGAAATGAGTAAGATGATATTTCGGATGTTAGAAAATTGACTGGAAAAAAGAGGAGGATTACAGACAATTTCAGCAATACCGCCATCTGATTCTAAAATTCTATATTAATGACCAAACCTTTCATGATTCATGCTCATCGCATAATCAGCGAACAAATAATTGGTAAAGAGTAGCTTACTAAATCGAAAAATAGGATCGATGACTTTAGTCAAATCATTTTCGATTTTACTAATTTTTTTTGGAATGAACAATAAGTCTAAATAATCTAAAAGGTAAAACCCTGGATTAAAATTTTCTGCTGCAAATTTTTGCCCTAATTGTTTTTCATATATTATGTTATATCGAAATTGCATTTTCCTAAAATTCCAATAAAACATAGGACAATAGTAATCACTAATTTATCTTCATTTTTGTACTAATAGATATTAAGGAAATTGTCGTTAAAATCATACCAATTCAAAAATTAAAATAACTCATTTATCTTTAGCTGGATAAAGCTGAGCCAAACGATCCATACATCGTTCACCGTCCATGGCAGCAGACACAATACCCCCTGCATAACCCGCACCTTCACCACATGGAAATAACCTTTTAACCCCTTGGTGTTCACATGTCATTTTATCTCGAGGTATGCGTACCGGAGAAGAGGTCCTACTTTCAATCCCAATAATTTGTGCTTCATTGGTTAAATATCCCCGCATTTTACCCCCAAATGAATGAAATCCCTGTTTCAAGCGCTCATTAATGAATTTGGGTAAAATCGTACTCATTTCTATTGATTCTAAACCTGGTTGATATGAAGATGTATTTAATGAAGGAGAATGAGTGCCCCTTATGAAATCCTCCAACCTTTGGGCAGGAGCCACTTGGCCGTTACTTATCGATTGCCAGGCACGCTTTTCAATACTGGCTTGAAATTCCATCCCCGCCAAAGGACCCGAAGAATGGAAGCCTTGTAAGTCTTGATCTTGAATAGCCACTACAATCCCTGAATTAGCATATTTACTGTCTCGTCTCGATGGACTCATCCCATTTACTACAATCTCATCGGATGATGTTGAAGCCGGAACTATGAATCCACCAGGACACATACAAAATGAAAATACCCCTCTTTCTTTACCCGCCAGTTTAGACTGATGTACCATAGAGTAACTAGCCGCTGGTAAAAAGCCTCGTTCATTGGAGTTATATTGAATCTGATCAATTTGTTCCTGTGGATGCTCTACCCGTACACCCAAAGCAAAGGGTTTAAACTCAATCTTAATGCCCTGCGCTACACATAAATTAAAAATATCTCTTGCCGAGTGACCTGTGGCTAGAACTACTCCTACCCCTTGATGTACTTGCCCTTCTTGCGTAACTACACCGCTCATTGATCCATCTTCGATGATAAACTTGTCCACACGGGTATTAAAGTGAACCGTTCCTCCCAATCCTTCGATAGTTTCACGGATTGCGGTAACAATTTTTGGTAGCTTATTGGTACCAATATGCGGATGGGCATCAAATAGAATGTCTTCAGGAGCACCATGTGCTACCAGTATCTCAAATATACGACGCACATTACCTCGCTTGGTGGCTCTGGTATACAGTTTACCGTCCGAATAGGTCCCTGCTCCCCCTTCACCAAAACAATAATTACTCTCAGGATTTACAATTCCTTTCTTGTTTATATCAGCAAGATCACGACGGCGTCCTCTCACATCTTTACCCCGTTCAATAATTACGGGATGAAACCCTAAAGAAATAGCTTTTAAGGCTGCAAATAGCCCCGCTGGACCTGCCCCCACGATGATAACTTTTGGTTCATTTAAGACTGAATCGGTAGCTGACTGGTATTCAACAAATTCATGGCGCAAAGGAATCTCTGAAATCGTTAGTCCGATGTTGACTTTTACTTTAAACTTTCGAGCATCGATAGACCGCCGATCTACCAAAAAATACTGTTCATCACTAAGCCAACCTTTACCCTTCAAAAAAGCACGTAAATTTTTATCATCCAGGGCGATCTCAGGGTTCAGTACTAATTCAAATTTCTTGGAATCAGACAAATGTAAAAGATTAAAAGTATGTGCTTTGCATTAAGACTAAGCTGCAAAATGTATTCACTAGTTAGGTCAATCTTAAATTCTGTAACCCATCACTATCTAATTATATGCCTACTGCCTCTACTGCCTCTACCTCAGGGACCATTCGCTTGAGCAGATTCTCTATCCCCGATTTAAGTGTTAATGTGGAACTTGGGCAACCCGAACAGGATCCCTGTAACAGTACTTTAACCTTACCTTCAGTAAATGAATCAAAGGTAATTGCACCTCCATCCATCTCGACGGCAGGTCGAATATATTCATCCAATATCCCTTTAATTTTTACTTCAAGATCAGTATCCGATGCTTCTGCATGATGGTCTTCTTTAACCTCTTTTTCAGTTAAAATTTGTAATCCAGCTTCTAAATGGGTTTTGATAATCGTAACCACCTCATCTTTGATCTCATACCAATCTACTTCATCATCTTTAGTGACGGTAATAAAATTACTCATGTAAAAAACACGCTTCACATAGGGTTTTTCAAAAAGCTTAATCGCCAAAGGCGCTTCATCTGCACTTTTTATATCTGGAAAATCCCTACTTACACCCTCGGGCATGAGCATGAAATTGGCCACAAACTTCAATGAGTTTGGATTCGGATTGGCCTCAGTATATATATTTATTGGTGTTTTAATTACTTCAGACATATTTTTAACTTTAAAATACAAAAATAACCCTCCTTGAGTGAATAATTGACATAATGACCAATTCCTTTCATAAAGAAGAACCTAGGCATATTTTTCTAACTCCCCTTCAGACTTTGCTACAAGAGTCGATACTACCATATCACCTGTCACATTCACTACCGTCCTACACATATCTAAAATGCGATCTACTGGAAATATGATTGCTACCCATCCTGGATTTAATCCAACGGATTGTAATACCATTATCATCATAATCAAACCCGCACTAGGTACCGCAGCTGAGCCAATAGATGCTGCCGCCGCAGTAAATACAATGGTAAGTTGCTGAGCGATCGTAAGGTCAATAAAATGGAGCTGTGCTAAAAACACAACTGCAACCCCCTCAAACATGGAAGTTCCATCCATATTTATCGTTGCCCCGATGGGCAAAACAAAGCTTGAAATAGACTTGGGTACACCGACATTTTCTTCGACACATTCCATGGTGACAGGTAGGGTAGCAGCACTTGAACTGGTCGAAAAGGCTAAAAATTGTGCAGGACTGATATTCTTAAAAAAATCTTTAAANCTCATTTTAGANACNAANNNTTTTACAATNAAGGGATAAACTACAAANGTNANTAAAAACAATCCNCNNAATAANGTAANCGAATAAGATCCCAGACCTACAAAAATCTCNAATACTTCTTCGGGTGNATCTGCCATTTTTGCTACTACACCNGCCAAAAGGCAAAAAACAAAAAAGGGTGCGGCCNTCATTACTANATCCACCATTTTTAAAAAAATNGAATTCANNCCCTTGACCAAATTAATNATGGGTGCAGANGNTTCCTCTGGAATAAGGACCAAGGTTATTCCAAAGAAAATAGCAAAGAAAATTACTTGNAGCATCAATCCATTCCCTGACAATGAGGCAAAAATATTATCAGGTACCATCTCTACAACAAANTTTAAAGGTGAACTCTCATTTTGAACCGCTACTGTCTTNATTTTATTTTCCAAATCTAACTTTGGTGTNGAAGTGACTTGCCCAGCCACTTGGGCCTCTGACAGGTAAGTAGCGTAATTAGGATCGGATAGGAAATTTAAGCCATCTTGGGTAGAACCAATATCATTCTCTTGCAACCAAACCTCATAGGAAAGTCTATTCTTAATACGTTGCTCGTCATCAATGTGTGTGCCTGGCTTGACAATATTTACCAAGGTCAACCCGATACTCACTGCCAATAAAGTTGTCGTCATATAGGCCAACAAGGTTTTCCAACCCAAGCGTCCTAATTTAGAGACGTCTCGCAAGCCAGATACACCACCAATTATAGAAAATAAGACTAAAGGAACCGCGATAAATTTCAACAATCGAATAAAAATCATACCAAAAGGATCGATCCAACGAATGGTAAATTCATTCCACCCCATGAGGCTTGATACAAAAGCCCAAATAATTCCTAAAACTAAACCTATTACTATTTTAACATGAATGGGTAATTTTTTCATAATTAATTATTCAGTTTATTGGTTCTAGTGATTAGATAGAAATCTGCTATCACCAGGGCAGACATCGCCTCCACAATAGGTACCGCACGTGGTACTACGCAAGGATCGTGCCGCCCTTTCCCAGACACAGTAGCAGTATTACCGCCCTTGTCAACACTTTCTTGATCCTGCATGATAGTAGCCACCGGCTTAAAAGCCACATTAAAATAAATGTCTTCCCCATTTGAAATCCCTCCTTGAATACCCCCGGACTTATTGGTTCGCGTACGTATACGATCTCCTTCTTGGTAAAAGGCATCATTGTGTTCCGATCCTTTCATTTTAATCCCGTCAAACCCACTCCCATATTCAAACCCCTTCACGGCATTGATACTTAACATCGCCTTACCTAAGGTCGCGTGTAGCTTATCAAAAACAGGCTCTCCAAGTCCAGCGGGCATGTTTTTTATTACAGCAGTGATAATCCCTCCAATAGTATCTTGATCTTTGCGTACTTCGTCTATGAGCTGAAACATCTTATCTGCCATTTTACGATCAGGACAACGTACTGCGTGATCATCAATTTGATCAAGATCTAAGTCTACATATCCTTTTTCCAATTTTAAGGAACCCACTTGGGAAACATAGGCATAAAATTCCGCTCCAAAGGCTTGTGCTATAAATTGCTTAGCCACCGCACCAGCAGCCACACGAGCCACAGTTTCACGTGCCGAACTTCTTCCCCCTCCACGATAATCTCGTACGCCATATTTTTCTTGAAAGGTATAATCTGCATGACTGGGCCTGAACTGATTAGCAATATGGCTATAATCCTTACTTTTTTGATCTTTATTCCTAATCACCATAGCCATGGGTGTCCCTGTGCTCACGCCTTCAAAAACTCCTGACAAAATTTCAATCTCATCGGCTTCTTTCCTTTGTGTAGTAATCCGAGATTGGCCTGGTCTTCTCCTACCCAACTCAAACTGAATCTGATTCGAATCAATTTTAACCCCCGCAGGCAACCCCTCAATATTGACCCCAATGGCCGGCCCATGGGATTCTCCAAAAGTGCTTATTTTAAATATTTTTCCAAAAGAGCTACCCATTATTTTTTAAATAATAAAACCATACTGCCTAACAATATAGCGAATATAAATAGGTTGATAACGATTTGATAGCCCATGCCAGTTTTAATTGAAACCAACTGGTTGTCTTCAAATTCAATTATGTCATAAAATGAACCTAAATCATTTGAAGAAATATATTCATTCTTTCTGCTTTCCCCTTGTACCTTTAGTTGAATCTCTGACTTCAGCGTATCATATTTCTTTTGAACAGGATCAAAAAAGATCCATAGAATAAAATCTCCTAAATCATAGACACCTGGTTCATTTGGGATTCCAAAATAATCAAATTTTTTACTCCCTGTTACTCGATTAGAAGATCTTCGAATATTTTGAACGATATTGGGCTCATAAAATTCAAATGATTCACTGGACTCTATAGTGGGCATATTTAAGGCACTAATATTACCTACTCCCCCTATTTCAAAAGAATAATTGAAACTTTGCCCGGTAGTTAATTCCCTAGTGTTAATGGACTCTTTCAACTTGTAGGAGCCAACATTAACTACATCTTTCAAGGGATGAGGTGGCAGCTCTTTTATCTCGACAGTCTTTGGTTTACTGTAAAAGGTCTCAAAATTTTCTTGACGATTTCTACCAAAAAAAGAGGGGTTTTTGACTTGATTGTATTTAATTAATTTCAGTCCCACGCTAGGAAAATGGATCGTATCCATATTCAATGGAAAATAAGTCGCCTGATAGATTTTGTACTGAGTGTATTGGACCCCTTTTATCTCAATCGGCTCCCCATTGATGTTATCGATATTAAAATTTTCCTCCCAAGAATTTTCAGGTTTTATTTTCTTGATAATTTCTGTTATTTGGGTACCTAAATCATAAAATTTCATGTCTGCACGATTAGAGGCTGCTACGTAAAAAGCTAAGGTAGTGGTAATCCCTTCCCCTAGGTAAATTTCATTTTTGTCCGTAGTTAACGCTAGAAAAGCATCCGCTTCAACTTCTATAAATTCAGATGGTGCTTTTTGTTGAAAAAAATCTTGAAATGGGTCTTGAAAATTGGAACGACGCTGTTGGGCAGGAGCGGTCACTGTTATGCTTTTACCCTTCACTGAAAATGACTGATTGTTAATGGTTATGTCAAAATCAAGAACGACCACTCTCCCCTCACTCGTGGCTTGATAATTCTGGATGATACTTTGAGATGAACTCATTTTACCATTGACATAATTCGTTGAAGAGGAAGAAGAGGTCCCCCTTTTCACCAACCCTTGAATTTCTGGGAAGTTGCTGTAATTGCGCAAGCGTTCGTTTTGCACGGTAATAGTAATGGTCCAAAGTTGATTGATGGCAAATTGATCAGGACCCAATCTTACGGTCACCTCTTGGCTGTAAGCCGTTGATGAAAGACCCAATAGACCCAAAAAACTTAACAATATAACTTTAACCATATTCATACTGACGGCAAATGTAGCCCTAGGAAAATAAAAAATGAATAGTTAATTATCCCCACTGAAATTCAAATTTAAAATATCGAAGGATACTTTAAAAGAAAACAGGGTCGCAGAAGGTCAGGTGGCGAGAATTAATTGTTAAAGAAAGTTAAGATCTCGGAAATCCCTGACAAAAGACCCAGTCTACATCCATAAAAGCTTTGGTACTCTTACCATTACCGGTAGCATACAAACCTAAATAAGCTCCGATATATGAGCTCGTTCGATGGCTTAAAATTAAATTTCCCTTTGAACTCATAAATGTAATGTGCTCCCGACCTTGATCAAGAGAATATTGATGCTCTTTTGAAATCACTCTTAACATAATCTCTCACTCATAATTGGATAAAATTTCTTGCTTCAAGATTTTTGGGTCCTCCTTAGGATCTTTTAATATTACCTTAAGCAACATCAACCCTTGTTCTTTGATTAAAGTAAAATTGATATAATTATTGCCTTTTTGAAAAAAATTCATGCCTTAACGCTAAAAAAGGAAACTCTGTATGATTCCTTAATACTATTGAACTCAACTACTCGCCTCTTGGACACCAAAATAAATTTTTATTTTAGGAATAGTTATTATTCAAATCCTAGGCTACAAAAATGAATTTATCTTCTTTTTCATCGGGGATGACCTTCAATACATTATTCACCGTGAGTTTGATCAGGGTTTGAGACGCTAACTGCTTATCTATATTACCAACGGTACAAAAAGTATTGACGGTGATTCCCTCGTGATTCCCTAAATAATTTAAGAGCATCTTTTCATTTTCACCATACTCAAAAGATGTCCCAGTATCCTTTAAGGAAAATTTTAAGATTTGCCTCAATTCCCTGCTGGCTTGAATAGACCTGTCTTCAAGCCTTACAAAAGAACGACCTCGTTTATGGAAAGGTTTTAAAAAGGCAAAATAGGGCTTCTTTTTCCCAGATTCAAATTGATAGTGAACGATTGATCGTTGACAATCTATAGGTATGATTTGATACTTGTATTTAATTTGAGGTCTACATAACTCACTCATCGCTTTTTCCATGACGTAATGGGCTTCTTCAGCATCTTTAAGCCCAACAATGCTACCATCGTCGTCAACTCCTATAAATAAGTGCCCTCCTTTTGAATTTGAAAAAGCAACTATTTCTCTGATAATTCTATCGGGATGTTTCGCCTTTAGCTTAAATTCAATTCGAGGACCCTCCCCCTGTGCGATCAGCTGCTGGGCCTCTGTCAATGTCATGTCTACTTTATTTTATATGTCTTCTGAAGTATGATCTTGGATGTTAAACATACTACTGATCAAATCTTTGAATTGCAATCCTTCATCAATTGTATGCTTACTCAGCACACTGTATTCTGCTAAGCCATGCAGCGCCAACTCCATCAAAAATAATCGATAAGCCTCTGATTCCTTTTTATATTTTTTGTTAACCAAATCGGCCAATCCCGGTACGCTATTCAAGCACGAGTTGTAATCGGCATCACTGGCATCTAACATTATATCAACCATATTTCCTTTCCCAAACCATTCCGAAATGACTTGATAAGGGCTATCCCTTTTCTTACTTTTTCTGATCTCTTCAGGATCCGGAAAGAAATTCACAAATTGAGTTCTTATGGCCTTACTGATCAAGTTAGCTGCTACGATCCCTGGGCCTTCCTGTTCTCCTTCATAGACCAATTCTACTTTCCCAGTTATGGCTGGGATGACCCCGACAAAATCAGCTACTCGGACGGTTGTTTTTTCCGAGCCATTCTTAAACATTCTTCGTTCGGCTGCACTGATTAAATTTTCATAAGCGGAAATAGTTAGTCTTGCTGAAACACCACTCTTGGCATCGACATACTCACTCTCCCGTGCTTCAAAAGCAATCTGCTCAACCAAATCCTTGGCCAACTCAAAAGAGTTTACCAGCCGCTGCTGCTCTGGTTCCAATTGTGCTTCTTGTTGGGTTATTTTCTTTCCTATCTCTATACTTTTTGGATAATGTGTGATGATTTGACTGTCAATCCGATCTTTCAAGGGTGTGACAATGCTTCCTCTATTGGTATAATCCTCTGGGTTTGCAGTAAAAACAAATTGAACATCCAAAGGCAATCGCAACTTAAAACCTCTTATTTGAATATCCCCTTCTTGAAGGATATTAAACAGCGCGACTTGAATACGGGCTTGTAAATCTGGAAGCTCATTGATGACAAAAATAGATCTATTGGATCTAGGAATAAGACCATAATGAATAACCCTTTGATCTGCATAAGAAAGCTTCAAACTCGCGGCCTTGATGGGATCAACATCGCCAATAAGATCGGCAATAGAAACGTCAGGCGTGGCTAATTTCTCTGTGTAACGCTCGTCTCTGTATAACCAGGAAATGGCCATATTATCCCCCTCATTTTTTAGCTTATTCAAAGCATAATGAGAAATAGGGCTAAGCGGGTCATCATTAAGTTCTGATCCTTTTACCACTGGTATCCATTCATCAAGCAAGAGTACCATCATCCGAGCCATTCGAGTTTTGGCTTGTCCTCGAAGTCCAAGAAAATTGATATTATGCCTTGCCAAAATAGCTCTTTCAATATCTGGAATCACAGTATGCTCATAACCCCAAATGCCCTCAAAAACTGATTTACCATCTTGAAAAGAACGCAATAAATTATTTCTTAATTCATCTTTAATACCGATCGATGCGTAACCTGACGCCTTCAGCTCTTTTAGTGTTTTAATCGCTAATAATTTTTTTTCTGATAAATCGTAATATGTCATGTGAATTAGAAATTTTTTCTTCGGTTATTTTTATAATCTTCAAAAATAAGATGGCCCAAGCCTTGCAGACTGCTATAGTAAGCATTACCGTTATTGATTTGGGTAAACTCTTGCACAAACTGCTTCAAATAGGGGTCTGAGGCAATCATAAAGGTGGTAATAGGTACGTGGCTTCTTCTACATTGCGCGGCCAAATTAAAGGTTTTATTCATTATTTTGGGATCTAGGCCAAAACTGTTTTTGTAATATTTTATGCCGACCTTCATACAGGTTGGTTTGCCATCCGTAATCATGAAAATTTGCTTGTTTTTATTTTTTTTGCGTTTCAGAATATCTATCGCTAATTCCAGTCCCGCAATGGTATTGGTATGATAGGGGCCTACTTGCAAAAAGGGTAAATCTTTGATCTCAATTTGCCATGCATCGTTTCCAAATACAATGATGTCAAGGGTATCTTTAGGGTATTTTTGAGTAATTAACTCCGCCAAAGCCATGGCTACTTTTTTTGCTGGTGTGATCCGATCCTCTCCATATAAAATCATGGAATGACTGATATCGATCATTAAAACCGTTGATGTCTGTGCTTTGAAATCCTTATCTTGAATCTCTAAATCTCTTTCGGTCAATCTGAAGTCTTCGGTACCGTTGTTGATCTGTGCGTTTTTCAAACTTTCGGTTAATGCAATTTGATCCAGCGGATCTCCAAACTGAAATTCCCTAAAATCTGTAGTAGTCTCATCTCCTTGACCAAAATAAGGTGTTTTATGATCTCCCTTAGATCCTTTTTTGAGTTTCCCGAAAATTTCTTCTAGCGCATTTTTCCTAATTTTTTGTTCTGATTTGGCGGTAACCTCAAAGGTATCCTCTTTGTCACCTTCCTTTATATAGCCTTGATCTTTTAAATCATCCACAAAATTCCCCATACCATAATCATCAGGCATTAGATTATACTCTCGATCTAAATTGGTAAACCAGTTGACCGTTTCTGAAACATCCCCTCCAGTAATGACCATAAGTTGTAAAAAAATATCTAGCAAGTTTTCAAATGACCCTTTTTCGGCCATTTTTTTAGGAACATATTCGGTAAAACGATATCCTATCATAATTTACTTTTAGCTATAAAAAACGTTTACTCGTCTAAAAAAAGTTCATTTGAAAAAAGAATGAAAAAATTATTGCCTGATGCAAGCTGCTTCATAAGCTTCCTCGTACATAGGCATGATCTGAGATAATTCAAATGATAATGCCCTTTTATAAGCCTCTAATTTGAATTTTGGTAGGTAATCTTCATGCAGTACATGTAGTGTTTTTTCTACCATATCCTCGATATCCCCCACATCACAGGTATATCCGGTAACCCCGTTTTGGTTCAATTCGATCAGTCCTCCAACGTTTGTACTAATAAGGGGTACTTGACAGGCCATTGCTTCGAGAGCCGCTAAACCAAAACTCTCTTTTTCAGAGGTCATTACAAATAGATCACATACAGAAAGAATCTCTTCGACATTGGACATTTTACCTAGAAACCGTACATCTTGAATGCTGCAGGTATCACGAGTCATTTTTTCCATTTCAGATCTCTCAGGTCCATCACCTACCAATAAAAGTTTAACCGGCATCTGTTTATTGACTTTGCAAAAGATACTGATCACATCTTGTACGCGTTTGACCTTTCTAAAATTAGAAATATGTACTATAAGCCTTTCCCCATTCGGACATATCGCCTTTTTAAAATGATCTTTATGCTGCTTTTTAAACTTTTCAATATCTACAAAATTGGGTATCACTTTTATTTCTTTTTGAATGTCAAAAAGTGAATAAGTATCACTTTTCAGGGAATTTGAAACTGCCGTGACTATACTTGACTGATTAATGGCATAAGTTACCACCGAAGCATAAGTGGCCTCTTTACCAACCAAAGTAATATCTGTACCATGTAAGGTAGTTACTATTGGAATGGAAATCCCCTTTGTTGCCAATATTTGTTTTGCCAAAAGAGCTGCAGATGCATGTGGAATGGCATAATGGACATGTAACAAATCTAACTTTTCATGTTCAACCACATCCACCATTCTTGCAGCCAAAGCAATCTCATAAGGAGGGTGTTCAAACAAAGGATAATCTTTAATAGATACCTCATGGTAAAAAAGATTCTCACTCAAAAAATTCAATCTAGTGGGCTGGGCGTAGGTAATAAAATGAATCTTATACCCTTTTTTGGCAAGACCCATTCCTAGCTCTGTAGCCATTACGCCACTGCCCCCGTAGGTGGGATAACAAACAATTCCAATTTTCATTTATCCAAATTACATTAAAAGTGATTCTTTATGAGGTTCCCATTTTGCATTAATTTCCCATCTCAGAAGTATAGATTAAATTATATCCTCTCAAATACCATCAAATTTGTAAAATTAAATAATGAATCTAAGGTCTAAGATAGTAGCTAAATATAAACAAACTCAAAAATCTATATTTTGTCTCATTATTTCATACATATATTTCAATTTTAAAGTAAATTAAAGTTTTGGAAATGGCTGTCAGTTAAATTTCAACAAATTTGTAGTAATAAAAGGGGAACTTGAATGGTTACTTTTTCCACCAATTTATAAAAATTACATCGCTCCAAAATATTATTTCGTTCCCTGCTCATCGCAAGGCTATTTTAAAAATATCATAAATATTTAATCTAAAATGAAGTTACCCTCTTTTGTCAAATTACCTGGTCATAAAAAATTTACCATCGCTCCGAGGTACTATGACCCTATTAAAGAAGAAATAATGGAGCGGACCGAGATGATTAAAAGAGAAATTTCAGGGGAAGAAAATTTTGGGATAAGGGCCCATAAGATTACCTTTGATAGACGATCTAGTCCCGGACCTAATACTTCAGGGTTGCAAATAGTGATCGCCCTTATTTTGGGCTTGGGTTTGCTAGGTTGGCTTTATTTTGGAAATTCTATTTTACACGTCTTTTGGCTTATTATTCCCGTCTATTTATTTTTGAAATTCAAAAAAAAAGGAGCTAGGCGCTAATGCAAGACATCATAAATGTACTCCCTGATCACATTGCCAATCAAATTGCCGCTGGAGAAGTCGTTCAAAGGCCAGCCTCAGCCGTAAAAGAACTCCTGGAAAATAGTATTGATGCTGGAGCTCAAACAATTCAAGTATACATAAAAGAGGCCGGTAAGACCCTTATTCAAGTGGTAGATGACGGTAGGGCTATGTCTGAAAAAGATGCCATCATGTGCTTCGAAAGGCATGCAACTTCCAAAATAAAAGATGCCAAAGATTTATTCAAACTAAAATCAATGGGTTTTCGAGGGGAGGCCCTTGCCTCAATTGCGGCGGTTGCACAAGTAGAGTTGAAAACGAAACCTAGCGAACTTGAGTTAGGGGTTTCAATCAATGTTGAGGCCAGTGATCTTCGCAAGCAAAAACCCATTGTCATGCAAAATGGGACTAGCTTGTCGGTTAAAAATCTTTTTTTTAATATTCCTGCCCGTAGAAACTTTTTAAAAAGTAATACCGTTGAGTTTCGACATATTCACGATGAATTTCAACGGATTTCCATCGCTCATTCAGATATTAAATTTTCATTGAATCACAATGATGAAGAAGTTTACAAGTTAGATGGCGGTAAACTCAGCAAACGAATTGTACAAATTTTTGGAAATAATTATCAACAGCAACTTGTTCCTTGTCAAGAAGAAACCCCTTCCGTAAAAGTCACAGGCTATATTGGCAAACCTATATTTGCAAAAAAAACCAGAGGGGAGCAATTCTTTTTTGTAAATCATCGATTCATTAAAAATCATTATCTTCATCATGCCGTATTAAAAGCATTCGAAGGACTATTAAAACCGGAGTCACATCCTTTTTACGTGCTGTTCATTGAAATTGATCCTAGAGAAGTAGATGTAAATGTTCACCCAACTAANACAGAGGTTAAATTCACCGATGAACGCTTGCTCTATGGTGTGATTTTAGCTGCCGTACGCCAAGCCTTGGCTACTTCAAATNTCACGCCCTCTATAGACTTCGAAACTGACATTAATTTTGCTTTGTTTTCGNCACCAAAGAATGATTATCGNGTATCTAAATCAGATAAACNATATACNGAGTTCAGAAATATTCCAAGCTCTAATAGTTCATCAAAAAACTGGGAATTATTGTACGATAATGCCCATGATGAAGAGCTNATCAGCAGAGAACAAGCTAAAAATGAACTTGAACAGCAGGATCGAATTCTTTTGAACAGTGATGCTCATTCTGGCCATCAAAAAAGTTTAACCAATCCTCAAACCCTGTGTATCCATAACCGCTTCCTCTTGCGTCAAGTGAAGAGTGGTATGGTACTTATTGATCAGAGCGCGGCACATGAGAGGATTCTCTATGAACGATATCTTGAATATTATCGCCAAAATCAAGGTGTTTCACAGTCTTGCTTATTCCCCAGTCAACTTTCTCTCAATCCTACAGATTTCGATTTGGCCCTTTCAATAAAGAATGAAATTCAAATGCTCGGTTTTGAATTTGAACCTTTTGGTAAAAACTGTATTATCATCAATGGTATCCCTCCTGAAATTGGTAAACTATCTGAAAAAGACCTTTTTGAAGATTTAATAGAACAATTTAAGATGAATCAATCAGAAATCGCTCTCAATAAAACCGAAAACCTAGCACGCTCTATGGCAAAACGTACCGCCATAAAAATCAGTGAAAAATTGGACGAAGAAGAAATCTCTAAAATTTTTGACTTATTGTTTGCCTGCAAACAACCCAATTATACACCAAATGGTCAGGCAACTTTTGTAGTTTTGAGTATAGATAAAATGATTTCACTTTTCAATTAATACATATGTTTGGAAGATTAACCCCTACGATCAAGTACATTTTAATTGTGAATGTGTGCATCTTTGTTTTGCAATCTTTATTGAATCTGCCTTTATCCTATTGGTTGGGATTGCGTGTGATTTTCTCCGATCAATTCGCTTTGCATCAGTTCATCACCTATATGTGGGTTCATGCCAACTTCAGCCATCTATTAGGAAATATGTTTGCTGTTTTTGTTTTTGGCCCACTCCTCGAACAAACATTTGGACAAAAAAATTTCCTCATCTTCTATATGGCTTGTGGTATTGGAGCGGGTATGCTGTTTGGTGCTGCCAATTTTATTGAACAATATCAATTGAAAACAGATACAGAAACGTATCTCGCCAATCCAAATCCCGATGACTTTAGCCTGTACATTGCTGAATACAAGTCTCGTCAATTCAACCTGCAAGGTTTGGCTGAACTCTCAGATGGATATTATGAAAATCCACAAGATCTTAATTATAGAAATCAAACTATGAGTGCCGTCTCGAAAATATTTAATTTTAAAACAAATACCCCAATGGTTGGTGCCTCAGGGGCAGTTTATGGAATATTGATGGCTTTTGCCATGCTATTCCCTAACTTACAACTCATGCTTTTATTTCCACCCATTCCTATTCGAGCGAAATATTTGGTTTTTATTTACGGGGCCATAGAACTTTATTCAGAATTAAATCGTATAGAAGGTGATAATGTTGCACATTTAGCTCATTTAAGTGGTATGCTGATCGCCTTTATCCTTATTCGTATTTGGACTAATAACAAAACCATTAAACCTTATTGATTATGAATACAAGTGATAATCTACTTGATGAATTCAAAAATGCTTGGAACAAACCCAACAATGCCATCGCGCAAATCATAATCATCAACACTACTGTTTTCTTGGTAATGCTGACCTTGAGCATATTCCTAAAGCTGAGTGGTGGAGCAGAAATCTATAGATCAATAGAGAAGTTATTGATGCTTCCCTCAGATCTCAGTTTATTTTTGTTTCAACCATGGTCTATAATCACTTACTTCTTTTTACATGCTGACTTATTTCATATTTTGTTCAATATGTTAGTACTCTATTGGTTTGGAAAACTCATCGTTGAATATTTAGGCAGTGAAAAAGTGACTTCACTTTATGTGCTCGGCGGACTGGCGGGCGGACTGCTTTATTTGACTATATATAACACACTCCCCTTTTATGAAAGTCAACAAATTTCAAGGATGCTTGGGGCTTCAGCTGGAGTATATGCTATTATTACAGCAGCGGCCACCTTACTGCCTAATTATACATTCCATTTACTTTTGATTGGACCGGTAAGGATTAAATATATTGCCCTTTTTTACATTATTTTATCTTTCTCCCAAACTGTAGGAGCTAATGCAGGAGGTGAATGGGCCCATTTGGCTGGAGCTGCGATAGGCTATGCCTATATTAGGCAAATTCAAAAAGGCAAAGATATTGGCCGTTGGGTCCTTCAAATTATTAGTTTTTTCAAAAGTTTTTTTAATCAATCTTCAAAAATTAAAGTTACCCATAGAAGTAGATCTAAAAAAAAGGCCAAAGCAACTACTGAAGCAAATCGCTCAATATCGCCCCTAGACAACCATACTCCAAAGCAGGATGAAATAGATGCTATCTTGGATAAAATTTCACAAAAAGGCTATGAGAGTCTGACCAAGGAGGAAAAACAAAAACTTTTTAACGCCAGTAAAAAATAAAATCAGATTTTATTGGCTAACTGTCCACAGGCCGCATCAATATCCTTACCTCGGCTCCTTCTTACATTTACGATAAGTTTCTTTGACTTCAAAAAATTCGCAAATTGATCCAATTTGTCTACAGTCGTATTTTGATATTGAGCCTCAGCGATTGGATTATATTCAATAATGTTAACTTTGGAGGGGATGGATTTAGCAAAATGCCATAACTCCACAGCATCCTCTAGGCGATCATTGAAATTGTCAAAAACGATGTACTCAAAAGTAATTTGATTTCTTGTTTTTTGATAAAAATAAAGTAATGCCTCCTTCAACACTTTCAGTGTATTGGTTTCATTGATTGGCATAATTTTATTGCGTTTCACATCATTGGCCGCATGCAAAGACAAAGCCAAGTTGAATTTGACTTGATCATCAGCGAGCTTGATAATCATCTTTGAAATACCTGCAGTAGAAACAGTGATCCGCTTTGGGGACATATTGAGCCCATCTGAGGCAGTAATCCGCTCAATACCATTCAAGACATTGTTGTAGTTGAGTAAAGGCTCACCCATACCCATAAAAACAATATTGCTTATTGGCGAATCAAAATGCTCTCGGGCTTTCTTGTCTATTTCAACCACTTGATCATAAATCTCCGCTGAATCTAAATTTCGTTTACGATCCATATAACCGGTGGCACAAAATTTACAACTGAGCGAACAACCTACTTGAGAGGACACACAGGCGGTCATTCGATTCTCTGCCGGAATCAAAACACCCTCCACTAAGGCCTTATCACGAAGAGAAAAGGCAAATTTTATGGTTCCATCATTCGACTTTTGGTCCTTCTGCACTGTGATCGGAAAAATATCAAAATCTTGGGCCAATTGAGATCGAATCGATAAGGAAAGATTGGACATTTCCGCAAAATTTCGTGCCGACTTAACCCACAACCATTCCCAAATTTGCTTTGTACGAAACGCAGATAACCCTGTTTTCAATACGTAATCATTCAATTCGGTCAATCCTAATTTTCGGATATCCTTTTTCATTTTAGCGAGGTTAGAAGGAATATCTCATTATTCTACCACTAAGGTCCGAATCTCCTGAATCAATTCCCCGAAGGGGGACAGGCCCATTAACATTACTTCATATTCGCCAAGGATGTCTGAAGTAAATAATTCGTATTTAGTATTCAAATCCGATCGATTTTTTGCTTGAAATAAAAGCATTGTTCTCCGATCGGGTATTCTCATTCCCTGAGAATCTTTATGGTTAGGTGTATAATATTGTTTTTGCCTTTCCATCCCTTTGTAAAAATAATTGACCCCATGAGGTTCAAATCCATATAAATCCTCATCCATGGTTGTAAAATAAATCAACCCATCTAACTTGGCCGGGCCCATATAATAGCGTTCTGCAAGAATTTTTATAGTTTTTATATTATACGGAGAATAGGACAGTACTTCTTGAGGACTTGCCACTACCCCATCAAAAAGTATCAAATAGAGCCCTGTAGGCCTGTAGCCTTTTAATGATTCTGGCCAGCGAATTTCAAAAGCATAATCATTATCGGATTTACTGACTCCAATCTCAGGGATGTATTCAATAAAAGAATCTCTAACGGTCGGGAATCGTGTGTAATCATCAACATTAAAGGTTCGAAAATTTATTTTTTTCTTTTCCATTTCTTTCAAGGCTAATGGCCGATCTTTTTTTAAATGATGGTAAGCATTTTCAACTTGTAAGTGTATGCTATTGACCACAATATCCTTAACTAGGAGCGAATCATAATACAAAGGCCATTTTTTAAATTTTGGATATTCCGTATAAAACTCATCCTCTATTTTAATCTCAAAGAGATTGGTATCATCATTAAGTACGCTTATATAAGCTTCTCGATCTCCCTCAATATATTCAATATTCAATAAGAATCTTCCTGCACTGTCTGACTTGGCTAAACTTAAGCTTTCTTCTTCACCTGGCACTGAAAATGTAATGATTTGGTTTTTAACTGACTGATCTCCATTAGCTTTAATAAACCCCTGTAGCAAGTCATTTCTATATTCAGGTATGTAATCAAAAGAATTTGATTTGGCGATTTTAGGCCAAGCGACCTCTGAAAACATTAACCAAGTATTAATATCGCTATTTTTTGTCCACTTAACCTGAAGGGGTGGGGATATTAATTCACTATTAATTTGATTGAGTTGTAGTGACCTCGGTTGATCTGATCTTTTATTCACCATCATCGTACTGACACTCAAATTTGAATCTAAAACAGGAAATTCAATATAGCCCCGAGGTACCGATACAAGCTCTTGCTCTGAAAGGTCAGAAAATACACCATTATAGAATAGCCTATCAGCCATTATCTCACCTTGATTATCTAAGATCTCAGCCCTCAATAATTTATTTGGTAAACTAGCTTTTGCTATTTTCAATGTTTCTTGGAGGTCATTACTCTTTTCAATATATATATTGTGGCGATCACGTACTCTGATTAATGCTCTATTTAATTGATTAATGACATGGTTATCTTTGAGTTGAAAACTATATGAGTCCGGCATTTCTTCCATATAAATCGTACTACAATTTTCACAAGCCATGGGAAGGTCTAGGAATTTAAGTGAATCCCCTTCAGTATAAATCATTTGATAAATTCTCCCCTTCTCGGGAATAAAAGAAAATTGAGACAGCCCATCTATTGAATTGATATCGGCTTGTTTTTCACCTAAGTCATCGACTAATTTCCCTTTAAACGAGACTCCTTGTTCCTGATAATCTGAATAACGAACGACTACTTTATTACTTACTCCCATAACTAATTTACCTCCCTCAGCATAAAATCTCATTTGCGAATTTGTGATAATTGGCGGAGTATAATTTTCAAAAGGGTTATAAATGCTAATCGGAACGCGATGAAAGTCTTTCCTATTTTTCATCCATCGAGTATACGCAATTAAATCATAATTTCCAGACTTGATCAAAGTAGAAATAAATAAATCTCCTAATATCAATCCCTGCTCCAGGGTTAGCTTGGTTTGGTATATAGGATTTTGATTCTCATCCAATAGTTCGATATAAAGTAAAGAACTTAAATCTGATAGCTTTCCTGTTTTAGAACTGGTAACAAACCCTTGAAAGTATATATTCTCCCCAGCCAAAAATTGACTTTTATTGGTTACCAGCAAGACTTCTTCATAAATATTCCCTTGACCAAGAGTAGATAATTGAAAAAGAAATAATAAAAGGACTATATAGTTTCTAAAAGAGCTCATTTCCAAAAATCTGGTACTTCAATGTTGCCTAGTATTCTACAGTCAGAACAGTTTTCCGATATCATAAAATATAGTTGCAAGTCAAAATCATAAGTCCATATTATTTTTCTTGCATTTCTATCATCAGTAACATAACCTTCTAGGGCCAATGCTGAAATAGAATCTATATCAATACCACAATAGTCTGGCCCATAATTAACTTTTAATCCATCGGAGAGAAAAGTTTTGGGTTCAAAAAATGCCATTTTAGCGGATACTCCTGAAACGTCAAAGTTCCCCATCACCAATTCCTTTGGATCTGATAAAGATTTTATATTTCCAGAGATATTCCCTTTTTGTTTATCAAATAGCGAGCCTCCAGATTCATTATTTTCCTTAAGCCTTTTATAATATTGATAAGTAGCATTAGATAACGCAAACTGCTTAACATTCACTGCTGTCTTAAAAGATAAGTTTGCATCATTTTCATTAATGAAATGAACAGGAAATTCCTTGAGTTTGGCATTATTCAAAGAAAAAGTCGATCCCAACAATAAAGCAGTACTGGTATCTCCTCTAAAGCATACCTCCACACTTTGTAAATCTGTCTTTTCTCTTTGTATTGCTTCTGCTGTCTTGGGTATATAAACATATTCTGAAGGATAAGGAACTCTCCATTCATAGGTCTCTTCCCAGACATATCTGAACGTACTTACTTCATAATCATTCCAATCACTTTCTATAAATAGTTGGACTCCATTTAATAATTCAGCCCTTTCCTCTGAGGGTAATTGAACATATTTCCCGTATAAAGTATCAATAGGAGGCGCTTCATTTAGTAATTCTTCAGCAGACAGATATTCATGGCCATTTTTTGTCTTAATTCTCAATCTATAGCTTTGGCCCACAATACCTTGATAAGCCGACGAAGTTACATAATTTCCAGGCTGCCTTTCCGTCAATGTTACCACATCACCGTCACCGGACTCAATAGTTACTGTGGCCTCATTGATGGTTGTTAAATTGTTGATTCCTAATCCAGAGGTATAGGACAATCGCACACTATGCATTTTTTCTTCATTGGTTAATAGCCCATCTACCACTATCAAAGGTGAGCCACCCTCATCAATCAGTTCATATTCAAAGGGCTCTATGCAAGAAAAGCCAAAGAATAAAATGAATAAATAAATTTTAATTCTAATCTCTAACCTCATATTTTGAAATTAAAGGTAATTGTAGGAATTGGATTTGAAAATACTGTCATTTTGTAGCCCTCGACATTTCCATTTTCTGTCTTAAAAAAAATCGAATACACATTATCTCTACCAAAAACGTTATAAATCGAAAAAGTCCAGAAAGAATGGGCCAATTTTTTTATTTTGTGCGTCCCTTCTACATCAAACCCTATGTCAACTCTGAAATAATCAGGAATACGAAAAGCATTTCTATTTGAATAGAGTAGGCTTTCAGCATTATTAAATTCCCACTTCCCAATAGGATATGTAACCGGCCTGCCACTTGAGTAAACCAAGTTTAAGGATAAACTGTACCTTCTTGTAAATTTATAATTAGTTACCAAATTTAAATAATGTGGCTTATCATAATTAGTCTCGAAGAAAGCACCTCCATTGACTCGTTCCTCAGAAAAATTTCCATTTAAACGGATAAAACTTCGCGACCATGTATAATTAAACCAGCCTGTAAACCATCCATCAGACTTTTTTACGGACAGCTCCAATCCATAAGATCTGCCATCTCCTTGCAATAAATCAGTCTCAATATTTTTATTAAACTGCAAATCTGCTCCTACTTTGAAATCAACTAAATTCTTGATCAATTTATAATAACCTTCAACTGAAAACTCTAGGACATTATTTTCTATAATATTTTTATAATATCCAAGTGAAAATTGATCTGCTATTTGGGGTTCCACATATTTATTTGACAGCCTCCAAATATCTGTAGGTGCCAATGACGCAGAATTAATAAGCATGTGAATATATTGTCGAGACCTATTATAGCTCATCTTCAAAGAACTTAGATTTGGAAGAGAAAATCTCCCCGATAATCGCAATTCAGGACCATGATAGGTAGCAATTGAAGCCCCTTTCCCATAGGAAAGTGTATCAGTAATAAAATCTTTATTTAAGGGCTTATTAAGTGCATATTGATATGATTCTGAAGGACCTAACTGAGTAAATTGGGAATATCTCAATCCTGCGTAAAATGAAATATTTTTTGTAGGATCATATTGATTAGAAAAATAAATCGCTGACTCGAGGGCTTGTTCGGAGTTAATCTCATCATAACGAATATCAGATAGTTCTCCCAAAGGTTCTCGAACCCCCGGATTGATCTGATATNTTTTTNTATTAGCCCCAAANTTTAAATGATTTTTGTCATTCATATAATAATTGAAATCNACAGTNCCTGCCCATTCTNAAATNTCATAATTAATTTGAAATGCCTGTNATGGNAACTGGTCATAACCAATATCATAGCGATATTGACTACGCGTAAGCCTTAGNGATCCATTAAAGTCATCNTTAAATTTTCGCATCCAGTTTACAGAAAAGTTTGNATTAGTATANCTGAAATCAGAGTAGCCAAGCAGTGAGTCAGAGCTCAATTGAAAACTATCAAAGCTGTAATAACCTGAAGCCGAAAATGTATTTTTTTCATCTATTTTATGATCCAATTTAATCATCAAATCACGAAAAACAGCATTCTGATTGCCCAATGGAGAGTTACTTATTTGATTGAGTACAAAATCAGAATAAGTAGCTCTTCCTCCCAACATAAGCGATGTTTTGTCTTTTATAATCGGCCCTTCAAATAAAAGGCTTGAAGTGATGGGGCCTAGACCTCCTTTGGCTGAATACTTTTCTTTATTTGGTTCTTTAGTAGTAATATCAAATACAGAAGAAAGACGCCCGCCATATTTAGCTGGAATACCTCCCTTAAAGAGTTTCATACCCTCTAAAACTTCTGAATTAAATATAGAAAAAAATCCAAAAAAATGTGATGTGTTATAGACAGTAGCTCCGTCTATTGTAAAAAGATTTTGATCTGCTTTACCCCCCCTTATATTAACCCCCGCAGCACCCTCTCCAACTGCTTGGACTCCTGACGTTGTTATCGCTGCCTTAACTATATCCCTCTCACCCAAAAGAACAGGCACATTTTTAGTCTCTTCAATTCCTAACCTTGTGACCCCCATTTGGGTCTGTTGAATATTATTATCTCGATCTGACATAACCATCACCTCATTTAAGGCAATGATGTCAACATCCATTTCAATATTCATTGTCCCCTCAGAAAAGACAACAATATTACGATATGTGTTTTTCATCTCAATGGATTGGATTAACAAAATATGCTCTCCTGAAGACACATTTAATGTATAAAAACCCGAACTATCTGTAGTTGTACCTATGAATGGCTCTTGCAAGTATACAAAAGCACCTTCTACAGGATTTTTATTATCCCTCTGAGTAATGTATCCCGCAATAGTTACCATTTTACTAATTTCATATTTATTTCTTGTCCCAATCTCATAGATTTTGCCTTCTCTCTCAATTTGATCTATTTCATTACTTATTTCTTTCTCAAAAATCAACCCTTTATCGACTAGGTCATATACTATTTTATCATTAAAGAATCTGCTTATCGCAAAGGTTGAGAGAATGGGTTTTTTATAGGAAAGAATAATTTCATTGCTATTTATCAGATAACTGAAATCCTGATTTAATAAAATTAAATCTAAGGCTGACTCCAAAGAAAGCTCCTTGAAATCTACAGTGATTAAAACCGAATCAATCCAATTTTGATCATAGTAAAATTTGATCCCGAGCTCATGCTCTATTTCACCTAGAACTTCATTCAATGGCGTGCCGTCATAACTGCCACTAACTACTTCCCTTGTTTGGGCAAAACAGTAGGAGGAAATCAACATGATCCAAATTAATAAACGTCCACTCACACTTCCCAGTTTTTCTCAGAACAAAACTTAGTTAAAATCAAGATATCAACATCATTACCTGGTTTGATCAATAAATTATTCGACCTTATGTATTCTTTAATTTCCTCCTTGTGTGAATCGAACATTTGAAAAAATGCCTTTTTGTTTTTTATTCTGACACTTTTTTTAGCCCTCATTAAATAATAGTAATCTATTGTAGAGAATACCACTGAAGGATACCCCTCTCTTCCATTTTCAAAAGATTGACTTTTCATTCTTTTAACAAAAACTTTGAGCTGAGGATAATTGCCTAACACTTGATAAAATCCCGTTTTATCTGGTGCCTCGTCTCCTACTAACCGAACAAATAATGCCGAATTAATTTCAAATCTAGAAATCAGATTTTGGGATAATTTGAGCGGTTCAACCATAGTCTGTGCATTAGTGGTGTTTTGAACAATCAAAATATCTTGAAAAATATTATATAGCATATTAACCTCAAAAACTTGACCTTTGTAGATTAAAGTTCCTAAATCCCATTTATCTTGAACGAAATATTCATGTGTTTTGAGCGCTTTGGTACGGAAAGGGTAAAAGGAACCTTCAATTAAAGGAGTTCGCTCCAAACCAACTAAACTATCATACCAAACATTAATCTTTCCATCTAGATCTAAATTTCCTATCTTATATTGGGTTTGACCCTGCACACAAGTAGGCAAATAAGGGACAAAAAAAAGCGTTAAAAGCGTAATGCGGCTCATTAACATTAAACTGATTAAAAATTTCCAATCTATTTTCTCTTTAAAAATACGCTATCGCAATGAATACAAATTATTGCAGTTTTAGTATTCTCTATCTCATTTATTTATTTGACAACCTATCCGTATCCTATTACCGTAAGAGAATTTCGAAAAATGATGCTCTAAAGAAAATATATGCACAATTTAATAAATGTTTCTCAATCAAATACGCTGAAATAAACTACTTATTTTTAAATCTAAAATGTTGAATCAATTTATATTGAAGACGCAATCATCAATTAATTTTTTATTGCTGTAGTTTTCAATAGATTAGCCAGTATGAATTCAATCATGAATGGGATCCAATATTTAATCCGTTTCCTTGGAAAAATCATTTCTTGGAGCTCCCTAATTTTGATCTTTATCATTGTCACGGATGTCTTTTTTCGCTATGTTTTTAAGATGACCTCTGCAGCAACTTTTGAGATAGAATGGCATCTATTTGGCCTCATGTTTCTATTGGGTGCTGCTTGGACACTGGATCAAAATAAGCATGTCCGTGTCGACCTTTTCTATCAACGCTTTACTCCAAAAATTAAAGCCTTAATCAATCTCATAGGCACATTGATTTTTCTAATTCCTTTTTGTTGGGTCACGTTGATCACAAGTATAGATTTTGTCAAAAATTCATTTTTACTCAATGAGACCAGTCCAGATCCTGGTGGATTGCCCGCAAGATATTTTATTAAATCAGCGATTCCCATAGGTTTTGGCCTTTTGATGCTTCAAGGTATCTTAATTGTTCTTAATTCAATTAAAAAATTGCTAAAATAATGTACGAATACCTATCCATTATTTTTTTTATAGTTGCTTTTTTATTGATTCTTATAGGCTATCCTGTCGCCTTTACTTTAGGGGGTATAGCCGTTATTGTAGGGGTTTGGATGTTTGATATTGATTTTTTCTATCTTCTATCTCTAAGAATTTTTGGTACCATGCAGAATTTCGTGCTCTTAGGGGTTCCTCTCTTTGTTTTCATGGGTATGATGTTAGAAAAATCGGGCATTGCTGAAAACCTCTTAGAGACCATGGCCTTATTGTTTGGTAAATTTAAAGGAGGGTTGGCTTTGTCTGTGATCGTGGTAGGAGCTTTACTTGCGGCATCTACAGGTATCGTAGGGGCTACGGTCGTGACCATGGGACTAATCAGTCTCCCAACCATGCTTAAACGTGGCTATGCCCCCGCCCTTGCCATGGGAACTATTGCGGCTTCGGGCACCTTGGGACAAATCATTCCACCCTCTGTGGTATTGGTATTACTAGCTAGTGTATTGAATGTTTCTATAGGCACCTTGTTTCTTGCTGCCATCGTACCTGGTTTTTGCCTGATTGGCATGTATATGATTTATGTGATTATCTATGCTCAGATATACCCAAATCAGGCACCGGCGATGCCCTCCGAAGAAATTGCTCATTTCCGAAACAGGGGATTCTCAAAGGAAATCATTCAATCTTTTTTATTGCCCTTAATATTGATTGTAATCGTGTTAGGAACCATAATTGGAGGTATCGCTTCCCCAACGGAAGCAGCTGGAGTCGGGGCGATGGGTACTTTAATTCTAACAGCCTATAAAGGAAAACTCAATAAGAAAATTCTTGCTTCAGTTACCAAAGAAACACTCATGCTCACTTCCATGGTTTTCATGATTCTCATTGGGGCCACTGCCTTTTCTTTGGTCTTTAGAGGACTTGAAGGGGATAAGCTTTTCTTAGAGATGATCTCTAAATCTAATTTGGGATCCAATGGCTTTTTGGTTTTAGTTATGACCCTCGTTTTTATTGCAGGATTTTTTATCGACTTCATTGAAATTATTTTCATTGTCGTTCCGATCGTTGCACCCATATTTGTCAGCATGGGTGTAGATTTAGTATGGGTAGGCATATTACTCGCTATCAACCTTCAAACCTCCTTTTTAACACCGCCTTTCGGGTTTGCCCTCTTCTACCTCAAAGGCGTCGCTCCTCCAGAAATAAAAACCAAACAGCTCTATATTGGGATTCTTCCTTTTGTCATAATTCAAATTATATTTCTAGGCCTTTTGATTCTTTTTCCACAATTATTAAAGATTTTTTAAGGAAGATTCAAAATATCTTGATTGAGGCCATGTAATATCTGCTTTTACAAACTACATCCTTACTTAGATACTGATTATCTTATATCAATTGGAATTGAATTTTTCCGAAAGAACTCAGGATCTAATATCTACATCGTTCATTCAGCTATAGGTTCAATTCCTTTAACCAATGTTATGAGCCTTATAAATACAATTACTTAGAATGAATGGGCTCGTACAACAAAAAAGCGCATATCACTCTTGCACAATATCCGCCTCTCTTATTTTTTGTCGGGATGACTGGATTCGAACCAGCGGCCCCCACTACCCTAAAGTGGTGCGCTAACCGGACTGCGCCACATCCCGCGAAATAACTCAAATTTAT
>NZHT01000125.1 GCA_002691385.1 Flammeovirgaceae bacterium
TTTGTAATTATTTAAATATTCTAAATTCCAGTTTATGAATTTAGAAAGATGTAAGATTGAAACAAATTTTACATATCCGTTGATTTTTTTTGAAGATGGTTTGATAAGCATCAAATAGCTAAGTGTTATTTTGAATATTATAATCATTTCAGTAAATAAATAACAGATTTTTAATAAATTTAAAATTTATTAAAAATATTAAATAAAAAAAGTAAAATTTATAAATTTTAATTAAAAAAAATTAGAATTTTACTATTTTTTTATTCGAGAAAAAGAATTTAGCTTTAATTTCTGAATTAATGAAGAAGAATTTGTTTTGAAATCCGAAGAAAAATTTTTTGTCTCGCAGCTCAAACTGCGTAATAGGCATGCGTTTCATAAATTGTTCCAGACTTACTATGAGCAACTACTTAGGTATGCTGAGGGCATTATTTATGATGCTGATAATGCTAAAGATATCGTTCAAGGTTTATTTGTATTCATCTGGGATAATGCTGAGACTGTTGTAATCAATTCTTCTATCAAAGGCTATCTTTTTCGTTCAGTACGTAACAGATGTCTCAATGAAATTAAAAGTTTAGGAATAAACGCCAATCGCAACTTATTATATTTTGAAAACCTTCTGAATTTAGGTGATTTTCATGAGGTAGAAGATGATAGAGCTTTTGAATTCAAAACAGAGGCAATGGGAGAGGCAATTAAATCTTTGCCAAGCAAAATGAGAGAAATTTTTGAAATGAAGTATTTTCAAAAACAAAAGCATAAGATTATTGCTGAAACTTTAGGAATATCGGAAAATACAGTAAAGACCCATTTAATGAGAGCTAAAGAGAAACTCAGATCTGAATTAATTTATAAAAAAATTCTTTGATCAGTTATTGATTATAATATTAGTTAGAACTTTTAGTTTTTTAGTCACGTTAATTGATTTCTTTACATTCGGTTATATATCTTATTTTATTTAGTTGAAGAAACGAATTACCTTGATTAACGGCTCAAATTATTTACAATTTCTTTTAGCAGAGATTAATTGATAAATATAAAATAAAATTACCACATTCTTTATTTAAATATGTACTCTTATTACATATTTATGTCTTACCAATAAAATATGATTAATTGAATTTAGATGAAAAATTGCCAAATTATGTTTATTAAATTAGTATTTGTGGATGGGATATAATACCCATGCTATTCTTATGTCTTAGTTTTCCTTGATGCTAATAAATTTATCTTTACCATTGTTCCAAATTAGTTGTAATAAAAAATCATCCAACTTATTATTTAAACTTCATTGTTACCATTTTTTTTTACTCATTTAGAATTTTTTTTATTTTTGTCACCTATTTTAATTTTAATATGTCTTTAAATCGAAACTTTTAAATCAATTACTAACTCTTTAACGTATTATATAGCTTAAAACGATTTAAATTCATTTATGAGTAAAAAGATTAACATAGATTATAAAATTTTAGTTGATAAGATTCATGGGGAATTAGCAAAAAGTCAACAAATGATTTTTAATCAATGGATAAATGAAAGCAGTAGGCATCAGCGTTATTTTGAAAACTTATCTCGGTATGTTGAGGAGGGTTCATATTTTGATATATCTCCTGTAAATGTCGAAGAGGATTGGAAAAAACTAAAACTAGATGCAGCCTTTAAAGTTGTCCACAAGCCTAGAAAACGAGTATATTTTAAGAAATTAGTTGCTGCAGCAACGATTATATCTTTTTTGGTAGGTGGTTCTTTATTCTATTCACAAAAATTTAGTTCTACTCCCGAAATAGCTGAAGAACATATCGAAATTGAATTAAAACCCGGTAAATCTCAGGCAACACTTACTTTAGATAATGGTAAGAGTTATGAATTGAATCAAGATGCTGGGTTAGAAATTGATTCGAAAGGAATAAAAATTAAGTCTAAAGGGTCTTCTATCACTTACCAAAAAGTAACTGGTGATTTAGGAGCAGATCAAAAGAAGGATTTATTAAAGAATAAATTAGCTTATAATGTATTGGAAGTTCCTCGAGGAGGTGAATTTTATATTGAATTATCCGACGGGACTAAAGTTTGGATAAATGCGGATTCTAGACTTAAGTATCCTGTTGATTTTTCTGATTTTGATAGAATTGTTGAATTTATTGGGGAGGCTTATTTTGAAGTAGCACCAAATCCGTCTAAGCCATTTATTGTCAAATCAGGGATGCAGGAGATTGAAGTACTCGGTACAGCTTTTAACCTTAGTTCATATGACGATGACAGTCAAATAGTTACAACCTTGGTTGAAGGTAATGTATCTGTGAAAAGAGCATATGGTGAGACAAAGAGTATTTATCTAAGGCCAAATCAACAAAGCATTTTTATAAAGAAAACTGGAAAGATTATTAGTAAAAAAGTTGATCCATATCAATATATAGCTTGGAAGTCGGGAGAATTTTACTTTAAATATGCCTCTATGGTAGACATTATGAAGGTTATGGAAAGGTGGTATGATATTGATGTTTTTTTTGATAGCAGAAAAGGAACACAACTAAAATTTTCTGGAGGTTTTGAGAGATTTGCTAATTTTGATAAAGTTCAGAATATCATTGAAAAATCTAGCGATAAGAAACTAAGTTTTGAAAACAAAAATAAGACAATAATAATTAAATATAATATATGAGTATCAGAGCTAAAAAGGGATTCGGAAACTGTCCTTTTACAGTTTTAGTTCTACAATTAAACCAAATGTTCAAATTAAACTTAAATTTATGAAAAGAAGTGGATTATCTGTACATTACAGATCTAAAGATCTATTTGAGATTATGCGTTTAACCTTTTTCATATCATGTTTGACAATCTCCGGGTTGTTTGCAGCTGATGTAGGTTACGCCCAATCCAAGAAAATAACAATCGATTTTGAAAATGTGGAATTAGAGACCATTATAAAAGAAATTAAAAATCAAAGTGAATTTAATTTCTTTTACCAGGCGGACTTATTAGAAGATCTTCCAAAAATTGATTTATCCGTAAATAAAGTCCCCATTAAGGAGGTTTTAGAAGATATTACTCCAGATCATTTAACTTACGAAGTTGTTGATAAGACAATCATTATCAAAGAAAAAGCAATTTCAAAGGAGATAAATATAAAGCAAGAACGTAATATTTCAGGAACAGTTGTTGATGCCAACAATGAAACAGTGCCAGGAGTTACTGTTCAAGTTTCTGGAACTACCACAGGAACCATTACTGATATGAATGGAAAATATGAGCTTAGTATTCCTGAACAGGGATCTGAACTAATTTTCAGTTCAATCGGTTATGAATCACAGACTGTCAATATAGGGGCTAGATCCATAATTGATATAGTTTTAATAGAAAATATTGCTGAATTGGAAGAGATCATAGTAACGGGGTACGGAACCCAGAAAAAGGTAAACTTAACAGGCTCTGTAACAACAGTTGGTTCAAAAGAAATTGAAGCTAGACCAATTACTAGTGCAGCAACAGCTTTGCAAGGTACTACTACTGGTGTTTTTATTAACCAAAATTCTGGTCAAGCTGGTCGAGACAATGTAACCATTAGAATAAGAGGTATATCCACCCTTAATAATTCAAATCCTCTGGTATTAGTTGATGGTGTTGAAGCACCCCTCAACAATATTAACCCTACCGATATCGAATCAATGACCGTTTTGAAAGATGCAGCATCCTCAGCTATTTATGGTTCAAGAGCTGCAAACGGTGTTGTTTTAATTACTACCAAGAGGGGATCAAAGGATCAAAAACCAACATTCTCGTATGATTCCTATATTGCCTCTACGTCCGCAACATTTTTGCCATCAATGGTAAATGATGCTCGTACATACGCAGATTTGCGAAATGAGGCAGAAACCAATTTTGGACGAGATCCTAAATATGATGCTGCTAATCTTGCATTGTGGGATCAATATGGCGATGAGATGAGTACCGATTGGGGTGCTGAATTATTTAGAACAGCTCCAATGCAGCAGCACAACTTAGGTGTTACAGGAGGTGGAAACAACACTAATTACCGAATATCCATTGGACTATTAGATCAAGAAGGTATTCATGTCAATAGTGATTTTAAAAGGATTAATTCTCGTATCAACTTAGATACTAAGGTAAACGATAAGTTTTCATTTGGAACAAGTTTGTCATTGGCTCGTGGTGACAGAAATGGTCCAGGAGATGAGTTAGATGGTGGTGGAATAGCTATAGGTCTTCCAAATAAACCGGCTACTAAGGTAATTGGCGGAGTTGAGCGATTTACCGTTCAAAACCCAGAAATCTCACAAAATGATGGTTTTGGAAATCCATATGCTAATGCGTTCAGGCAAAATACAAATGTCGTAAATAATGACATTTTAGCAAACGCTTATTTGGCTTTCGAGCCTATTGAGGGGTTAACTTTCAAATTAACGACAGCTGCAAATTATCAAGGTCAAAATTTTTCAAATTTTCAAAAATCGATTGATCAATACGATTTTAGAACGGGAGAATTAATCACAGCAGGGTTTAACTATTATGGGGTTAGGCAAAAGAATGAAAATAGATCAGAAAGTCTTCAAACAACCCTTTGGTTGACGGCAACTTATGAGAAAACATTTGGAGATCATGAAATTAAAGTCTTAGCAGGTTTAAACGAGGAAGAAGCAAAATATAGCCAGTTAGGGGCATTTCGAACTGGATATCTATCAAATTCTGTACAAGTTTTAAATGCTGGATTATCTGAAGGTCAAACAAATTTTGGTTCAGCTACGGAATGGGGTTTAAGATCTTATTTTGGAAGGGCAAATTACAATTTTCAAGGTAAATATTTGCTAGAAGCTAATGTTCGGTATGATGGAAGTTCAAGATTTGCAAATGATAAATGGGGATTTTTCCCAGCCTTCTCAGCCGGATGGATTTTATCCCAAGAGACTTTCTTGCAAAATGTTGGCGGTTTAGACTTTCTTAAAATTAGGGCTTCTTGGGGGCAGTTAGGAAATAATGCGACTCAAACTAGGAGTGGAGGACTCAATAACTTCCTGTATTCTAGACAATTGAATCTGGCTCAAAATTATAGTTTTGGAGGCACAATTGCCCCGGGGGTGACTCAGACGAGTCTTGGCAATGCTGATTTGAGTTGGGAGACATCAACTATGACTAATATTGGTATAAATGCTACATTCTTAAATAATCTTGATGTAGAATTTGATTATTTTGTCAAAGAAACTGACAATATTTTATTTGACATACCAGTATCGGCTTTAAGTGGTTTCAATAGTTTGATTAGCAATGCTGCCATTATGGAAGCAAAAGGCTGGGAATTGGCGTTATCATATAACGGTACAATTGGAGATCTAACATACTCTATTGGTGGTAATGTAACAAATGTCACCAATAAAATAATTGAACTTAATCCAAATCTTCCCACCGGAGAAGTTGATCGAATTATTATTGGAGGAGGTGTAGGCAGTAATATGATACTAGAGGAAGGGACACCAATAAATTCATACTATGGCTTGGAGCATATTGGAGTATTTCAAAATGCAGCCGAACTGGCTGAAGTAGATCATTCGGGACTTAGCTCTGATGTTGGTGATTTGAGATTTAAGGATCAAAATGGTGATGGCGTAATTAATGCCGACGATAGAGTTGTTACAGGAAAACAAGATCCAAGTTTTCTTTATGGAGGAAATATAAATTTGGGTTATAAAGGATTTGATTTAGCCGTAATAGTCCAAGGGCAAGCTGATTTTGAAGGTTATACAACATTAGAGTTTGGCGATCCATTCTTTAACGGAGCAAATGTTACATCAAGATGGCTTGGAAGATGGACACCAGAAAATCCAAGCACCACAATTCCTAGAATCTTTAATTCAAATGGTCCAAGTAATTTTTATCATAATGACTGGTACATTTTTGACAGATCTTATTTCAGAATAAAAAATGTTCAAATAGGTTATAATATACCTAATTCAATAGCATCAAAGGCTGGACTATCAAATGCCAGAGTCTTCCTAAACGGAACTAATTTGTTCACCAAAACGGATGATCCTTACGGTGATCCTGAAAGATTGGCGGCCAAAGACAGGGGGTTATCATTTCCCATGTTAAAAGTATACTCAGCTGGAGTTTCTCTTAAATTTTAATCATGATTTAAATAAATTAATAATATGAAATCTAAAATAATTTACTTAATAACGCTCTTAGCTATCAGCTTTGGGTGTAGCGATGACTTGATCAATAAACAAGATCCTGGATCAGGTAGTGTTGAATCCTTTTTCAATAATGAAGCGGAGCTTATAATGGGAATAAATGGGATTTATAACGCGCTCCAGGGTGACTTCTGGGGGGGATCATTTATTCACATTCAGCCCGAATTTGATGGTGCAAGTGATAATGCACAAACTTGTTGTCCTTGGGGTTGGGGATTCTGGCAAATTGCTGATGGAACTTTAGCTCCAACCACAGGTGGGATGGCATCATTTAAATGGGATTATGGATATCAAGGTGTTTCTAAAGTGAACCAAATGCTTGAAATAATACCTACTATCGGAGATTTAGCAGCAGCATCTGCAACAAAATGGGAAGCTGAACTAAAATTTCTTCGAGCATATTTCTATTTTGAAATGCAATTTTACTACGGTGACATACCATTAATTACAACAGTTATTACTCCAGATGAAGCCGCGGCTCTTACAAGAAATCCAAAGGCAGATGTTGTGGCTCAAGTAATTGATGACCTTACTTTTGCTTCAGCTAATCTTGAAATGACACCAAATAATGGTCAGCTGGGTAGACCAACCAAGCAAGCTGCTTTAGCTCTCCTAGGAAAAGTTTATTTGTATGAGGAGCAGTGGTCCAATGCACAAACAACCCTTGAGCAGGTTGTAGCGATGGAAGGTGCAACATTAGGACTAGAGGATGGTGCTAACTTTGGGAGTATTTTTGATGGAACAAATGAGGCCAGTAAAGAAATTTTATGGTCTTTACAGTCCCTTGATAATGCTGACGAAGGAACCTATGTGATGACGCAATATGGCATTCCTGGAACGGCATCTTTTAACGGATGGAATGGAATGGTCTATTCTCAATCACTGGTTGATGATTTTCATATGACAGATGGGCTTTCAATAGCTACATCTCCATTGTATGATACAGCAGATGTATATGCTAATCGAGATCTACGTTTGGCTGGAACTTTTTATGTTCCTGGGGATAGTTGGAGTGGAACTGTATTGACATCAGATCTCAACTTTTTATACAATGGAGATAAAATTACTGCTGTTCCAAATGCAGCCGAGGTTCTCGTTAGAAAATTTATTCAGACTTATGACTTAGTAGGAGGAAATGCTAATGCAAGTGGGGTTGATTTCGTAGTTATGCGTTATGCAGACGTGCTCTTGCACCATGCAGAGGCTGCCAATGAAGCTGGAAATACTGCTGCTGCAGTGGCTTCATTGAATAAAATACGTAATAGAGCTGGTCTACCAGATACTCCAGTGGCTACTTCTCAAGCAGACTTAAGAGATATAATTCGTCATGAGAGACGTGTTGAGTTTGTAATGGAGGGTACTAGATATCAAGATTTGTTACGTTGGAGAACAGCCGAAACTGTAATTCCTAGTAATGACTTGGGTGTTAAAACATTCGATCCAACTAAAAATTACCTTTGGCCTATTCCACAAACTGCTATGGATGCTAATTCAGGATTGGTACAAAATCCTGGATATTAAGGAAGATAAAAATATATTTAAAGAGTATGGAGAATTTTCTCCATACTCTTTAAATATATTCTAATGTCGACATCTGTCGATACAGATAGATTATTCTGTTATTATGACACACCGACCTTAAGGTAAAATTCTTCTTCATATTCGAAAATTAGCAATTCAGTTATGATTCTTACCATTTTTGAATCTTAAAAGAAATGTATTTTCGCATCTTATGGAAGGTGTGTCATTTAAAAAATAATCTTATTATTTTCGTTTTAAACTTTTATTTTTTTTATTTGGTTATGGTTATATAGTTATTTGAAAATTATTGTTCAAATTATATAATCATGCTTTCCAAATATGCTCTAATTCAATTCTTTTTAATTTTTCTGATTAGGTTCCCTAACGTATCTGGACAACCATATTTTTCAGATGTCACTGAGCAGTCTGGTATAGATCATATTTTCATTACTTATCAAGGTACTTTTGGAGGAGGAGCGTGCATTATTGATTACAATGATGATGGTTACCAAGACTTGTTTGTTACAGGGGGATCTGCTCAAAATATTCTGTACAAAAATAATGGTAATTCAACTTTTACTAATGTCACTCAATCTGCAGGTTTATTAATTGATAGCTCTTTAGTATCGCAAGGTGTAACAAGTGCTGATGTCAACCGAGATGGATTTATAGATCTTTTTGTCACAACAGTGGGAGATGAACGTAGTGATGAACTGTTTTCACGTGGACCAAACATACTATATATAAATAATGGAGATGGTACTTTCACAGATGTTTCTTCTCAATATGGTTTTAGTGGGTTAAAGACCTTTTCAACCGGAGCATCATTTGGAGATATAAATGCTGACGGTTACCCCGATTTATATGTATCAAATTATTTTGATAAGTTCGATGGGAATTTGGGTGTTCTGAATGGTGCAATTGTTAGCAGTGGCCAAAGGCCTTCGCGGGATCTTCTTTACATCAACCAATATGGTTCATTTTTTGTTAATAAAAATGATTTGATTGGAGAGGAACTTACTGGGTTTGGTTTTGGAGGAATTTTTACTGATTTTGATAATGATCAAGATTTGGATTTATATATACTTAATGATTTTGGTAATTTAGCTACTCCTAATCAACTTTTCGAAAATGAGTATCCTTTATTGAAATTCACAAACGTAAGTGAAGAAATGCAGGTTGATTTCGATATAAATGCTATGGGAATTGCTGCAGGAGATTATAATAATGATGGATGGCTTGATTATAACATAACCAATATTTTTGCAGGGCCATTTATTGTTAATCGAGGTAACCAATCTCCTTTTATTGAATTATCCGCAGGATTGGGAACAGAAATAAATTTAATAAATACTTCGGCTGGTTCAACTTCATTACCAGTGGGATGGGGAACTGTTTTTTTAGATTACGATAATGATAATGATCTTGATTTGTTTATATCCAATGGTAGCTTAAATCCTCCAGGCACACCCATTCCGAACTTATTCTTCGAAAATAATGGTATTAATTTTGATGATATCAGTGAGGAGTCAGGTTTAAATAATTCCGGTATTAGCCGTGGTGCGGTAAGTTTTGACTTTGACAATGATGGTGATCTTGATTTATTCGTAGTACATCAAAAGCCAGTAAACGATTTTGGTTTAGAAACTCTGGGATCCTCGAGACTTTATCGTAATGATGCTGAAGGAGGTAATTGGTTAAAAGTAAAATTAAAAGGGAAGCAAGCTACTACGCGCGGCTTAGGTGCCAGAGTAGAGGTTGTAACTGGAGATATCAAGATGATTAGAGAAATTGATGGGGGCTCGAGTCATGAATCTCAAAATAGTAGCATAGCACATTTTGGTTTGAATGATATCAATTTAATTGATTCAGTCATCGTAAAATGGCCAGGAAGAAATGTTCAATATCAAATTAATGTTTTAACCAATCAAATGATTGAAATTGAAGAAGACTTGCCGGACATGAGAGATAAAGGGCAATTAGAATTGTATCCTTCAATCTTCGATAATACAATAACTCTAAGTTATCAATTACCTGAAACAAGTGATTATTCTTTGTTTATGACAGATATGAATGGGAAAATGCAAGATGTTTTGATTGATTTTGCGAGAGGGGATAGGGGTCAATTTTTTTGGAATGTTCCGAAAGATTTAAATTCGGGTATGTACATATTCGTTTTGCAATCAACATATTCTCGTCTAATAACTAAAGGATTAAAAAAATGAGGAAAAGGGATGGAGACGATGAGTTATTCTTAAAACGATAGGTGATGATAAAAAAGCAATATAATTTCAGATGTTTTATTTCGTCTTTATCCTATATTTTCTTGTTTTTAATTTTTTCATATCAATTAGCTTTTGCTCAAGATAAAGAAACAGGTAAAAGCTTAGTTTTCGAAAATTCACTCAAAGAAGTCCTAAGGCAAATAGAGCGAAATTATTCTATCCGGATTTTTTATAAAAGTGAGGATCTCCCGAATCAATCAGTTAAAATTATTTTATCTGATTCATCTATAGTTGATGGGATTAATGAAGGGCTAAAGGAATTTGATCTAAAAGTAATAGAGTACAATGCTCATATACTTGTAATAGGCAAGAAAAATCTTATGGAGGAGGAGGCTACTTCCGATTTTTATGAAAAGATAGCTGTTGCGGGAAAAGTTTTAGCAGGAATGTCTCAAACTGATAATCAAGAACTAATTGTAGTTGGAGATAAAAATAATATTAGTTTGTCAGGTAGGGGATTGATTAATGGTCTGATATTGGATCAAAATACTGGAGAACCAATTATTGGATGCCTCATTTCTTTTGCAAATATTGATAATAAGGCGATATCTGATATTGAAGGTAGATTCCAAATAAGATTACCTATTGGAGCTTATGATTTATATCTTAAATCCGTTGGTTATGCTGATGTAGTTAAAAAGGTTATCCTAAAAGGTGATGGAGAATTTTTTGCTGAAATGAGCGATCAACTAACAACCTTGGATGAAATTGTTGTTTACGGAGATCAAGAGGGTAATATGGTTAGGCGAAGAGAAGTACTCTCTCAATTGCAAATGAAAGAATTACCCGCATTTCTTGGTGAGCCTGACATTATAAAAAGTATACTCGTTTTACCTGGAATCAGCAGTGTTGGTGATGGAGCCGCGGGATTTAATGTGAGAGGTGGGAATTCTGATGAGAATTTAGTTTTAATGAATGATATCATGTTATTTAATACAAGTCATGCGCTTGGATTTTTTGGAGCGATTAATTCTGATGCAATTAGTAAAGTATCATTATACAAAGGCGATATGCCAGCCGATTTTGGAGGAAGACTGTCTTCAGTATTGGATATCCAATTAAAAGAAGCTAATAATGAGAAGTTTAGTATTAAAGGAGGATTAGGTCCTTTTTCAGGAAATTTAACTATGGAGATTCCTTTAATACAAGGAAAGAGTTCTATTTTGGTTGGTGGAAGGTCTTCATACTCTGATTGGTTATTGAATAGGGTTAATGTACCAGATGTAAAAAAAAGCTCCTTATTTTTCTATGATTTAAATCTACATTATGCACATCAAGTTAACGAAAAATTTAAACTTACAAGTACAGTTTATCTGAGTCAGGATAATTTTGGTTTTTCTGATAAATTTGGGTTCGATTACGGTACTAAGTCTTTTGCAGTCAAACTATATAATCTATTAAACGACAGAATTACATCTGATTTTTCTATTTCTTACTCTGATTTTAATAGTCAAAAATTCGATTATCAAGGGAGTTTAGCTTCAATTTTTGATTCAGGGATAGAATATTATAAATTCAAAGAAAGAGTAGTTCTTGAGCTAACGGATAATTTCACTCTTGATTTAGGGGGATCATTTATAAATTATGAATCAAAACCTGGCTCGATACGTCCGGGCAATGAATTTTCTGTAATCTCGAATGATGAACTAGAAAATAAAAATGCAATAGAATTAGCAGGTTTTGCCAGTACAGTTTTTAATATCAATAGACAAATTAATTTGTCAGCGGGTATTAGAATTTCAAATTATAATTTGTTGGGCCCTGACAAGCAGTTTTTATATAATGATCAGTCTAGGCCATCAGTTCCAACAATCGAGGATACAGTATTTTTTGATAATGGTGAAAATGTAATTTCCTTTTCAAACTTAGAGCCACGATTTTCCTTTGAATGGAAAATAGGATCTGATATAGTGTTAAGTTCTGGTTACAGTAGAGCTGCTCAATATCTATTTCAAATTTCAAATACTGCTAATGCTGCGCCTGTTGATGTATGGGTGTTGAGTAATCGATACCTCCTTCCACCAAAGACTCATAACTTTTCAATAGACATTACTAGGAATAAATTTTTAAATTTTGGAATTATCTCACTGGGGTATTTTTATCGAATAAGTTCTAATTTAAAGGATTATATAGATTTTGCTGACTTAATAGTTAATGAGCATTTGGAAACAGAGATCATTGATGTTCAAGGCAGAGCATATGGTATGGAATTGAATTTAAAAAGGAATTTTGGAAATCTTACCGGTGATGCGTCATATACTTTTTCTCGTTCACAAAGGAAAACTGATGATACTTTGTTTAAGAATTCAATTAATGTAAATAATTGGTATTTTTCAAACTATGATAAAACTCACAGCGTGACCTTGTCAAGTAAATATAAATTTAACAATCGTCATTCAATCTCAATGAATTTCAATTACTCCACGGGTAGGCCGGCCACAGCCCCGATAGGTTTTTTTGATGTAGAGAACGGAACTCGGGTTCCAATTTATTCTGAAAGAAATCAATTAAGGATTCCTGATTACCACAGGCTAGATATAACTTATTCAGTTGCTCAAGATTATTGGGAGAGAAAAAAATGGAAAAGTAGTTGGACTTTTGGTATTTACAACATTTATGGTAGAAGGAATGCATTTTCCGTATTTTTTACTCAGTCTACAGGATCTCAATTGCAAGCTAACAAATTTTCCGTATTGGGGTCTGCATTTCCTGCCATTACCTATAATATCAGTTTTTCGAAATGATAAAATTTTTTATACCGTTTTTTGTTTTATTTTCTATTACATCATGTTTAGATCAGATACAATTTGATGGTGTGAAAAAAGAGTCATTTTTAGTTGTAGATGCACATATTTCAGATCAGCCAGGGCCGTATACTGTATATCTTAGTCGTAGTGGCTTTGATGATACACCTGGAGAAAATATTAGCGATGCCGAAATAAATATTTTAACCGATGATTCCGAAAGATTTTATTTTGAGGAAATTGCTAATGGAACTTATCAAAGTGATTCTGTTAATTTAATTGGTCAAATTGGTAGAGAATATATTCTTGAAATAAAACTACCGGACGGGTCTTTTTATAAGTCTGATTCCGAAAAGTTACTTCCGGTGCCTCCAATTGAAAAAATCGATTATGATTTAAGTATTATTTCTTTTCTTAATGAAGTAGAAAATATAAAGGATCAAAAAAAAGTTAATATTACAGTAAGTATGTTAATTCCAGAAAATATTGATAATAGATATTTTAAATGGGATGTATCGGGAGAATATGAATTTAGGGAAATTGAGGGACTTACTGACATTTACATTGAAACCGGAATAGGTACAGTATTGTATAGATGTTACATTCAAGACCATTTGAGAAAAGGAGAGATATCTATTTTTGATGGGTCAAAATATGGCGGGGAATTATTAAATCATAAAGAAATTAAATCTATAGATTTAAGTTTTAAATTTGCATTTCAATATTGCGTAAATGTAAAACAATCTTCTTTGACTCGTGGCGCTTTTGAGTATTGGAGGGCAATCAAAGAATCACGAGAGAGAAGTGGAAGTCTATTTGAAAAAATCCCTTCATCAGTCCCCGGAAATATCAAAAATGTTAATGATTTATCAGAAAAGGTTTATGGGTATTTCTATGCTTCATCGTTTGTTTCCGATCGGCTATTTATTGGAGGAGATTCGATAAGAGCACCAATTTCTCCATGCATAGTAATCGATCCTGCCTATTCTACGGCTTGCATGGATTGTTTAAGTTTACCGAAAAGCACCAGGAAAATCCCATCATATTGGCCTAAAGATTAATTATGAAAATTTCTTTTTATAACCTTTATATAATTATATTTTGTATTTTGACTTCTTGTATTGACCCCGTACAACTTGATGTAGCAGGAGAAGATAAATTTTTAGTTATTGTAGGAGAGATAACAAATTTTGAAGAAAGCTATAAAGTTAGAATTTTCGAAAGTGCTCAACAAAAATCTGGTAAAATTAATTTGACTAATCCCATTAGCAATGCGGAGGTGAAAATTTGGTCGCAAGACGGAGAAAATGTAATCTTAAACGAAGATGAACCTGGCCAATATATGAGTAAACTTGGGGAATTAGTTGGACAAACTGGGAAGCAGTACTATCTAGAGGTAAAATTAAGTGATGGTAAAGAATATCGATCTACTCCTGAATACATTGATCAAGCCACACCAATTTCTAATGTCAGTTTCGAATTTGTTCCAGAGGAGCAATTAAATCAGTTCGAAAATATTATCATAAAAAATATGCTTAAAGTTTTTGTAGATGTAGAATTGATTGAGAACCGCGAAGAGACTTTCTTGAAGTGGGAAGTGAATGGAGAATATCAATTTAATGAATACAGATTTCCTGGTCCAGATGTAGTTAATCGTACTTGTTATGTATTAGATAATCTTCCGCTTGGAGACGTAGAAATTTTGAAAGCATCATCTAATGACCAGATTGATATTAGTAAAATAGAAATCAAATCTGTCAAGGTTAATCATAAATTTGCAAGTAATTATTGTTTCCATATCCGTCAGGAAACTTTAAGTCTGGGGGCATATGATTATTGGGGAAAAATAAAAAAAATAACTGAAAGTGAAGGGAGTTTGTTTGAGAATCCTTTTGGTAGAGTTAAAGGGAACATTAGAAACGTTAATGATTCAAATGATGAAGTAATGGGTTATTTTTCTGCCTCAGGAATTGCAATGGAAAAAGCATTCGTCCCAAGTGAAATAGTAAATAATCCTAAGTCTCCTTGTCCTACATATCGAGACCCTATTTTGGGTCCAGCTTGTAGAGATTGTTTGACATTGAAAAAAAGTAGTTTAATAAAACCAGCTTATTGGCCATGAAGCTTCTATCAATTATTTGGGTTTTGTCATTTTTTTATCCATTATCTAGTATTGCTCAGGATGTCTATCTTCAAAGTGCTGTTCATTTTGATAGGTCTTTGTATGTAAATGGTGATACAGCTTGGTTTTCGATAAATCTCCCTCAGAACTTAGAATACAAAAAAAATTCTATTTTGAATGTTCAGGTTTTGACCTCTGAAAAATTTAAGCTTATAGATGAATTTTATTTGAGGATTAATGAAAATAAAGCTGCTAATGGATATTTGGTGCTCCCTTACAATATTAATTCAGGTACGTATTTTGTTAAATTTTTAGTTTGGGATGAAAATAATAAGCAATCAGTCGTTTTAATTACACATTATCTTTATTTAATTAATGATGAGAGTGAAATAAGATCTAATAAGTTATCTTTTTTATATTCTGATTCTTCTTTGAATACAAAAAAGCATGATTTGAATTTTGAAATTAAGCTTAACCAATCTACTTATAAGCCAAGAGAAAATATTCAGATGGAAATAACTTCAAAAGAAAATGACGGATCAACGATTAATCTCAATCTTTCTGTTTCCGTTGCTCGAAAAAATTTATTTTCATCGCAAAAATCATACTTTAAAAATAGTTCATTTAGTTCAGTTTTATTAGATCCTTTTTCTGTTGGAGAAAACATCATGATAACTGCTATGTTCAAAGATTTAGATAGTAATAATCTTCTGAAGAGAAGTTATTTATTTGCATTTATCGAAAATGATGGTTTAGTATCGGCTATCAGTACTGATGCTCATGGACATGCACTTTTGAATTTGAAGCCTCGTTTAAATGGATCAAATATTCAATTTTACGATCCATTTAAACGAAACTTCAGTGTAGGGTTAGAAAAAATTATATTTCAAGATAGCAGCAAGGTTAAGTATATAAATTTTGACATTAATGAAATTAATTCATACTTGTCGCAATCTAGAAAGCAAAAGAAAATTAAGTATCTCTTTGAAGAATATAATAATTATAGTGCTCCAAAAAGTTCGAGCTGGCAATTTGAGGCTGACCAATCTGTTCAGTCTAGCGATTATATTTCATTTAAAAATCTGAGAGAATTTATGGAAACAATTAGTAGTCCCTTCAAAATCATAAATTATAAAGGTGAATTGAGGCCAAAAATGATCAATGGTTCCAATAAAGGCATATTTCCTGAATTTCCAGTTTTTTTAATTAATCGTGAGCTTGCCAGCTTCGATGAAGTATTGGCTCTCGAAATAAATAATATTAATTATATCGATTTTTACAATGTTCAGGAAACTTTAAAACGATTTGGTCAAATGGGNNAAAATGGAATAGTAGCTTTATACACTTATTTACCNGTAAAATTATCAGATTTTGCTGAAACAATTCNAACTGTNGNAATTCAGCAAGATAAAAATTATCCNATTCAATTTTATAACTCAAGGCCATACAGTACACCTGCATTGAACCCNACAGTTTACTGGAATCCAAGANTAACTATGGAATCCGATGGTAAAATACATATCAATTTTTCTCATGGAGATGATATGGGGCAATATGAGATTAAATTACTCGGTAGGGATGCTAATGGAAGATTAGGTTCAAAAATGACTTCTTATGAAGTATTTTATAACCATTAAGATTATATTGATCAAAGAAACAAGAATTACCAAATTACCATAGCGAATCATTTTAATGGTAAATTAATGATGAAATACTGTTTTTTTAAAATCATAAAAACTATTTTTTCCATCAATATGTTAATAAACAATTACAAAAAATAGTCAAAAAACAACAAGCATCGTTAACAAAGTCATAATGGGACATACTAGAGTATTTTTTTTTCTACTATTGATGATTTTGTCAGTTCCGATTTTTTCTCAGCATTCCGTAGCTAGGCAATGGAATGAGGTATTGCTAGAGGCCATTAGAAATGATTATGCCAGACCAACTGTACATGCAAGGAATTTATTTCATATTTCGATAGCCATGTACGATGCTTGGGCCGTATACGATGATTATTCACAAACATTTTTTCTAGGAAAGACATTAGGTGATTATCAAAATCATTTTGAGGGAATATTAATCCCAACCAATGTAGAGGCTGCTAGAGACGAGGCTATTAGTTATGCATGTTACAGATTGTTGCTGAGTAGATTTCAGATTTCACCTGGAGCTGAAAGGAGTCTACCTAGATTTGATAGCTTGATGATGATACTTGGTTATGATAAAAACTTTACTTCCACTCAATACCAAGGGGACTCACCGGCAGCATTGGGTAATTATATTGCAGCACAAATCATAGAGTTTGGTCTACAGGATGGATCAAACGAGGTGTTTTTTTATTCTAATTTGCATTATGAACCAATAAATGAACCTCTGATACCTACCTTTTCGGGCAATTTAATTGGGATTGATCCAAATCGCTGGCAACCTTTAGCTTTTGATTTTTTTATTGATCAAGCTGGGTTTGAGGTGCCTGGTGGTACACCAGATTTTCTCAGTCCTGAATGGGGTAAAGTTGTACCTTTCGCACTTACAAAAGATGACTTGACTATTAAGGAGCGAGACGGAAATGAGTATTGGGTATATCATGATCCGGGAGACCCTTGTTATTTAGAGTTAGATGGCAGTGGTAATTCTAGTGAATATCAATGGGGGAATAGTTTAGTGACTATTTGGTCCTCACATTTAGATCCTAATGATGGAGTTATGATAGATGTTTCTCCTGCAACTATCGGGAATATAGATCCCGAGAGTTATCCAAATACGCTGAATGAACATCGCCAATTTTATAACTTATTTGAGGGTGGCGATCCAAGCCGAGGACATGATTTGAATCCCATTACGCAAGAACCTTATGAACCTCAAATAGTACCAAGAGGTGATTATACTAGAGTTTTAGCAGAATTTTGGGCAGATGGACCCGATTCTGAATCTCCGCCAGGACACTGGTTTACTATTCTTAATTATGTTAGTGATCATAATCAGTTTGAAAAGCGATATCAAGGTGTAGGAGATATTTTGAATGATCTAGAATGGGATGTTAAAGCTTACTTCACACTTGGGGGAGCAGTTCATGATGCAGCCATTAGTGCTTGGGGTATAAAAGGGTGGTATGATTATATCAGACCAATTTCCGCCATTAGGTATTTGTCTGATCAGGGTCAATCATCAAATCCCAGTATGTCTAGTTATGCTTCCAACGGAATTCCACTGGAAGAGGGTTATATTGAGTTAGTTGAATTAGGAGATTCATTGGCAGGGGCTGAAAATGAACATATTGGAAAAATTAAACTTTATGCTTGGCGCGGACCAGAGTTTATAAAGGATCCTGAAACTGAAGTTGCTGGTGTAGGTTGGATTCTCGCAGAGAATTGGTGGCCGTACCAACGATTGTCTTTTGTTACACCACCTTTTGCAGGTTATATTTCAGGTCATTCTACTTTCTCTAGATCAGCCGCTGAGGTAATGACTGCATTGACAGGAGATGCATTTTTTCCAGGAGGAATTGGAGAGTTTGTTGCAAAAAAGGATGAATTTCTTCATTTTGAACAAGGTCCGAGTATGGATATTACATTGCAGTGGGCTACCTATCAAGATGCTTCAGACCAAACAAGTTTATCGCGTATTTGGGGAGGTATTCATCCGCCCGTAGATGATATTGTAGGACGTTTGATTGGTGAGAAAATTGGATTATCAGCTTTCAATAAGGCTAAAAGATACTTTGAGGGAACTGTTTTGACCAATTTAGCACAGAACTCAAGAGATTTTAAGGTTTATCCAAATCCTGCATTAGAAAAATATTTGGTGATAGATTTGGATTCTTTTGGTGAAGGGGAAGATTTAAATGCAGCACTTTTTGATATGAATGGAAGAGTAGCATTTGAAAAGAAGTTTAGTGTATTAAACAACAAATTAATGATTGACTTAACCGGTCTTGCTGATGGCATTTATATTTTAAGAGTTTATGGAGAATTATTTGATCAAAGCAAGCGTGTTCGAGTACATTTGACCAATGAATAAGATTTAAACTAGAAATGATTTGGGTCTGAAAACTGTTATTAACGCATTGCATTATGTCACCCCTTTTTCAATTTATATTGTCTAAATTGGTAATGAAAGTTTATTCTGTTTTTAATTTTTCTTACTCCTTCTCAGCATAATTTTCATAACCAATTCTTTTATTTACTTCTTATCTAATACAATTAATTATTATGATTTTATTTAGCATAAAAAAATCCCAATCAGGAATGCTTTTTATGATAATATTTGCTTTTTCATACTTATCTGTCAACAGTCATTTACAGGCTCAAGAATTTAACTTAGAGTCCCCCAATACGAAATTAAGATTAAATATCTATATAGATGATCACATATCTTTTTCGGTCGATCATCAAAAGAATAGAGTTTTGGATGTCCAAAGGATTTCAATGGAAATTGATAATGGTGAAATATTGGGATCTTTTCCAGAATTAAGTAAGCATAAGGTTCAGTTTTTTGAAGAATTAGTTACTGTACAGATTCCAAATAAAGATGCAAAATTTTTTAGTCGGGCAAATCAGATATCAATGTCATTTAAGCAGGGGTTTCAAGTGATCTTTCGCATTTTTGATGATGGTGTTACATATAGATTCATTGATCAAAATGCTAATATATCAAATGTAATCGCAGAGCATTTAGACATAGATTTTCCAGATAATACAACTTCTTTTTTTCCAGAAGAAGAGTCAATGTATTCTCATAATGAACGTCTTTATAAAAGAATGAATATCGATTATATATCCTTGGGGAAGTTTTGTAGTCTACCTGTTATGTTCGATACAAAAAAGGTAAAAGTACTAATTACTGAAGCCTCTCTGCATAATTACCCAGGTATGTTTTTAGCAAAGGGTATCGAAAATTCATTTACATCTATTTTTCCAAAATATGTTTTGAAAGCTGTTCCAAATGAGGCATCAGCTCCTGATCGAAATCAGATAATTACTGAGCATGCAGATTATATTGCCAAGGTCAATGGTCCAAGAGCTTATCCTTGGCGCGTATTTATTATAAGTGATGATGATCGTACTTTTGTAGAAAGTAACTTGGTTACTCAGCACGCTAATTCATCTAAAATTCCTGATGCTGATTGGATAAAACCTGGGAAAGTAGCGTGGGATTGGTACAATGCGAATAATATTTATGGGGTGGATTTTAAGGCAGGCTTAAATCAAAATACCTACAAGTATTACGTCGATTTTGCATCAAAAAATGGGATAGAATATGTCATTTTAGATGAGGGGTGGACTAGATCAACCACTGAAATTCTTGATGATAATGAAAATTTAGATGTTCCTGAGTTGATCAAATATGCTAAATCAAAAAATGTAGGAATTATTCTTTGGGTTTTGTGGAAACCCCTTTATGAATCACCAGACGAAATTCTTAAGTTGTATAGCAGTTGGGGGGCAGCAGGGGTAAAGGTAGATTTTATGCAGCGGAGTGATCAATATGTCGTAGAATCTTACGAAAAAATTGCTGAAATTGCAGCTAAATACGAGATGCTGGTAGATTATCATGGAGCTTTTAAACCTGCTGGAATAGAGCGTGTCTGGCCTAATTTGATTAATTATGAAGGAGTTCAAGGAACTGAACAGCATAAATGGAGTTCTAATGTAACTCCAGAGCATAATGTTACAATCCCCTTCATACGAATGGCAGCAGGACCTATGGATTATACTCCAGGATCTATGGTTAATATGAATCGCTTTGATTATGAAAATGGAGATGCTAATTATGCAAGTCTTTTTACTAGACCTATGAGTCTGGGCACACGTGCACATCAGGTAGCAATGTATGTAGTATATGAAGCTCCGCTACAAATGATGTGTGAGTCTCCCACAATTTATTATCGAGAGCAAGAAACTGTAGATTTTATTACTAAAATTCCAACCGTATGGGATGAAACCCATGTTTTAGAAGGAGCTGTATCTGATTATATAGTTGTGGCTCGGAGAAAAGGGGATAGTTGGTACATTGGGGCAATGACTGATTGGTCTCCGAGAAAATTTGAAATTAATCTTTCTTTTTTAAAAAAAGGAAATTATCAAATGGAAGTATTTAAAGATGGTATTAATGCTTCAAGAAATGCCGAAGATTACAAAATAATAAGTAGGGTGGTCAATGAAAATACAAAAGTAGATCTAAACCTATCGAGTGGAGGGGGATGGGCAGCCATAATTCAAAAAAGGTAATGTTTCAGCAAGGGATATTAAAATATAGTTTAGAAGAAATTTTTTTATTGAGATAGTAATAAAACTTCTAAAATTAAAAAACTTATTTAATGCACTTTGAAAAAGAATTAAAGGGATGGGGAAATAGGCAGGAAAATAAACCGATCTGGGTTGTTGCACCCGGTAGGATTAATTTAATTGGAGAACATACTGACTATAATAATGGATTTGTATTGCCTGCAGCTATTGATAAAAGTGTTTTTTTTTTAGTGCAACTCAGAGATGATAAGAACTGTAACATTGAGGCTAAAGATATTGATGCTCATCTAAGTTTTTCTATCGAAGATGATTTAAAGCCGTCATTGAATAATTGGGAAAATTATTTTTTAGGTGTACTGCATTTTTTAAAGAAAAAAGGAAATATAAAACAGGGTTTCAATGTCATTTTTGAATCAAATATCCCTATTGGTGCAGGAATGTCCTCTTCCGCTGCTTTGTCTTGCGGTTTTGGTATGGCGTTAAATGAAGCCTTTAGCCTTTCCTTAAAAAAAACGCAAATAGCTGAAATAGCTCAACTTGCAGAGCATCATTTTGTTGGTGTAAAATGTGGAATAATGGATCAATATGCCTGCATGTTTGGTATTGAAAATCATGCCTTGAAGTTGGACTGTAGGACACTGAAATATCAACCCCAAGAAATTAAGTTAGGTGAGTACAAACTCGTCTTGATTGATTCAAAAGTCAAACACGAGCTTACATCAACCGAGTACAATAAAAGAAGGGAGGAATGTGATAGAGCTGTATCAATACTTAAAAATTATGATGAAAGTATTAAGACCTTAAGAGATGTGACTCAAAATCATATTTTGAATTTTGGAAAACATTTGGATCGTGTGGCTTATATGAGGTGTAAATACGTGATAATGGAAAATGAAAGAGTTGAAAGGGCTTCTCAGGCATTAATTTCAAATAATCTTAAATTATTTGGAAAATTATTGGATCAATCGCACAAAGGTTTAGCAGATTATTTTGAAGTAAGCTGTGATGAATTGAATTTTTTGGTTAATGTGTCAAAAGAAAGTGGTCAAGTTCTTGGTTCAAGAATGATGGGCGGTGGTTTTGGAGGATGTACCATAAATATTATTGAAGGATCAAATTGTAGTGTCATAGTTAGTACTATTCTAAATAGTTATAAAAAAAAGTTTGGTATTAATGCTCAATCATATTTTGTTGAAATTAAAGATGGGTGTAAAGTGTTGGATTACAATTAATTTTAATACTTAATCTATGAAATAATGATGCTTGATTAATTCAAAAATTTAATAAAGCGATTGTTAATAATAAAATATAAAAACCTAAATAAAATGAATATGATGCGTACAACACTGTTCTTAATTTTTACTTTAGAATACTTTTTTGTTTTGGGGCAGACTAAAATAAATTCTTTTTACCAAGAGACAGAAAAAATACAGCTTTATCCTGAAGGTATTTCTTGTCAAAATGATCTTAAGGAAAAAATGGAAATTGATATTTCAGGACCAGGAAGATTTTTTAAAAAAGTAGTTGACCCAGAAATATGGTATTACCCCTCCTCGAAAAAATCAAATAATAGTGAACAAGCTGCAGTACTTGTTATCCCTGGTGGTGGTTACTATTTTCTTGCATTTGACAAGGAGGGAGTTGAAGTAGCTAAATTTTTAAATTCTTTAGGTGTGTCAGCTTTTGTACTCAAGCATCGGGTTCCTTTTTGGGAGTCAACGAATTGTAGAAGTCAAGTAGCTTTATTAGATGCACAAAGAGCTATTCGGATAATAAGGAATAATTCCAAAAAGTGGAATATTAATCCAAATAAAATTGGTGTTTTGGGATTCTCGGCGGGAGGACATTTAGCATCTACTTTGTCTACTCATCATGACAATGGCTTAGAACGATCAAAAATAAAAGTTGAAAGATCAATAAGTTCAAGACCAGATTTTACAATTTTGATTTATCCTGTGGTGACCATGCAGGACAATCCTTTTTCGCATATGGGATCAAGAAAGAATTTATTAGGAAATCTACCAACAATTGAACAGTTAAATTATTTTTCAAATGATTTGCAAGTTAAAGCAGATACTCCGCCAGCTCTTTTAATTCATACAAATGAGGATAAAGGTGTCCCTGCAGAGAATAGTATATTTTACTATTTAGCACTTAGAAAAAATAATATACCGGCAGCTCTTCATATTTGGGAAAAGGGAAGGCATGGTTTAGGTTTAGGAACAGATGATATTGCATTTAGTAATTGGCCATTGATATGTAAAGAATGGATGATTGAAAGAGGAATATTAAATTAATATTAAAGTCATGAAAAATTTTATATTAATATTAGCTACCCTTATTTGTGGTTTTTCTTGTGATATCAAGGAAGATAATTTGCCAATAGAAATTAATAACTATATTGTTCCTATTCCCAAAAAGATACAAATTCATCCCAAAGGCGAGTTCGTTGTTTTGAATCAAAATATTTCTATTTTCTGCAATCAGCCTAATCTATATTCCTTAATAAACGTTTTAAAAAATGATCTTCAGAATTTAACAGGAATTGATTTCAATTTTTCAAATGTGAATAAAGAAACTGCAGATCTTATTTTCGAAATTGATTCAAATCTTGAATCTGAAGAATATAATGTCAGTATTATTCAAAAAATTATTCTTAAAGGTGGTTCTTATCGAGCTTTGGCGATGGCCAAAAGCTCTTTAATCCAAATCTTGAAAACAAATAAGAATTTGATTTATTTTCCTATTGTTGAAATCAGTGATAAGCCAGATTCTGAATATAGAGGTTTACTCATAGATTTAGCTAGAATGTGGCATGATGTGCCTACGTTGAAAAAGGTAATCGATTTGGCAGCTTTTTATAAAATTAATTACCTTCAATTGCATCTTAGTGATGATCAGTCATTTACATTTCCGAGTGAAAAATATCCAAAGTTAGCAACTCCTGATAGACCTTATTCAAAGCATGATTTTAGGGATTTAGTTGAATATGCAAAATTGAGGGGGATTATTATTATTCCTGAGTTAGATGTTCCGGGTCATTCAAGACAATTTGTTGAATTATATCCGGAAGTTTTTGGTGTCAATAATCAATTGTTACAGACAAATCCCTCTAAGTCCAATGTCATAAATATAGCAAATGAAAAGGTATATAAAGCAATTGATGATATTATTGGAGAAATAGTTGATGTGTTCGATACTTCTCCGTTTTTTCATATCGGAGGAGATGAGGCAAATCTCTCCTTATATGAAAATGTTCCTGAAGTTATTAATTTTATGAAGAAACATGATTTAGGAACGGATGTGCACGAACTATTTCGATATTTTATCGTTCGGATGAATAAGATTGTAAAAAAGCATGGAAAAAAAATGTTTTTGTGGGAGGGCTTTAGGCGAGAAGGTAAAATTGAAATACCTCGTGATATTATTGTTTTCGAGTTTGAAACCATGTATCACTTACCGGGCGATCTTATTGAGGATGGATTTTCAGTTGTCAATACTTCTTGGATGCCCCTTTATCTTGTAAATGGAGGGGTAAAACAACCTCGCGCTCGAAGAGCAATGTGGTCTCCAGAAAAGATTTATTCTTGGAATATATGGAGATGGGAGAACTGGTGGAAAAAGGCACCGGCTTACAAAAAACCTATTCAACTTCAAAAAACGGATCAAATTATAGGAGGTCAAATGTGTTCCTGGGAGCAGTCAGGATCAGCTGAAATACCAACATTACGGAAAAGACTTCCAATATTTGTCGAAAGAGTTTGGAATAATGAAAAAAGAGTGCCCTTTAAGGATTTTTTCTTAAAAGTAGAGTCAAATGATCTCAAGCTGTCTAAAATCATCAATGACTCTAGGCAAGATACAGTTCTATTGGGATATGATTTCGAGGGAGACTGTGCTTGGTGTGACAGTTAATTTTAAACTTTATTAATTCGATTAATTTAGTTTTATGAGAAATATTTTGGAGTATTATATTTCATTAACAAGTTTTCAAAAGAGATTAAAATATTTAAATAATGAATTGGTTGATTTGGCAGATTGAAATAATATGTAAATGATCTTAACCAATTAAATGATAAATTGTAAGTTTAATATGTTCTTAATGACTAATACTATGATTCTCTCAAATAGAACTATTGAATTAGGAAATTGTAGAAACGTATTATCTCTGTTGGGAGATAATTAGAGAACAAATTATAAATTATTTATAATTAAGCTAGTCTTAATTAAGAAAAGCTAACTCAAGATGAGAAAATTAAAAATTTCAATCACTAGTATATTTTTTCTATTTTTATTTGGCTGCAAAGAAAATCATAAATTTCATATCCTGGATAGTAGTAATTTCATTGAATATATTGTGAGTTTTAACCAGACAGACAATGAACTATACAGGCAATATGTACCCAATGATTCAGCTTTTCAATTTCTTTCTGAAAACATACCATTGATAGAAATTCCCGATAAGAATATTGAGGAAACATATTATTTTAGGTGGTGGACTTTTAGAAAACATATAAAGAATACAGAAGATGGATTTGTACTCACAGAGTTTCTGCCTAATGTTTCCTGGTCTGGGAAGCACAATACGATAAATTGTCCTGCCGGGCATCAAATTTATGAAGGGAGATGGCTCAGAAATCCGAAATATATTTCTGATTACATCGATTTTTGGCTCTACAAATCCGGTGACGGAATTCGTCAGTACAGTTTTTGGGTCGCTGATGCTACACTTGCTTTTCATAAAGTACATAAAAATGATTCATTGTTAATAAACCAATTAGAACTATTATTATCTAATTATGAACAGTGGGGAAAAACAAGACGAGACGCTTCGAATATTTTGTTTTGGCAGGAAGATAACAAGGAAGGAATGGAATTTTCTGCTAGTGGCAGAATCTTGAATAATGGAGTTCCAATTGGGGCAATGCCAGCAATAAGGCCCAGTATGAATAGCTATATGTATGGTGATGCAAAAGCAATTGCGAGTATTGCAGAATTAACAAATAATCATTCATTAAGTCAGAAATTTGAAGCAAGAGCCATTTCGATAAAACAAGAAGTGCAGAATCGATTGTGGAATAAAGGACTTAATTTTTTTACAGTGCTTCCTAAAACTTTTACTCAGACAAGTATGCCTATTAACGTCCGAGAATTGATTGGATACATCCCTTGGTATTTTAATCTACCTGACGACAAAATCACATACTCGAATGCCTGGAATAAAGTAATGGATACCACAGGATTTTACGCCCCATATGGGTTAACAGTTTGTGAGCGGTCACATTCATTTTTTGAAATAAATTATAGTGGCCATGAATGTCAATGGAACGGCCCTTCATGGCCATATGCCACAACCCAAACTCTAAAGGGGTTATCAAATTTGCTAAATAATTACACTAATAAAGGTGAGGTCTCCAAAGAAGATTATTTTCATCTGTTACTGCAATACGCAAAAAGTCATTCGATTAAGAATGAAAAAGGAGAAAATCAAAAGTGGATAGATGAAAACCTTAATCCATTTACCGGAGACTGGATTTCAAGAACGAGACTTAAGAGCTGGGACAATGGAACTTGGTCTCAAGAAAAGGGCGGAGTAGAGAGAGGAAAAGATTATAATCATTCAGGATTTTGCGATTTGATTATTTCAGACCTTTTGGGGCTTAAGCCAAGCGTAGATAATCTGGTTGAAATAAATCCATTGATTCCAGATACTTGGGATTGGTTTTGTCTAGATAAAGTACGATATCATGACAGAGAACTAACCGTCGTTTGGGATAGAACTGGAAAAAAATATAACAAAGGAAAGGGTTTATTAATTTTTGTGGATGGCATATTAAAAGGAGAAACTAATCAAATTGAAAGGTTAACCTGTAAATTATAATTATGAAAAAGACTTATATTATATTAATACTTATAGCAATAAGTATTTCTTGTGAAAAAAAATACAAAGACTTGAAACTAATTAGTAGAAAAAATTTTGAAAGGGTAATTGATGGCAAAGAGGTTGATTTATTTACACTAAAGAATAGTAATGGTCTTGTTACACAAATTACCAATTATGGTGGCCGAGTTGTGAGCTTATGGGTTCCAGATAAGAATGATAATTTTGAAGATATTGTATTGGGTTACGAAACCATTGAGGGTTACTTTCAGTCAAATGAGATATATTTCGGAGCTTTAATTGGCCGTTATGGTAATCGCATCGCCAATGGGAAATTTATATTGAATGACAGTACCTATAATTTAGCCACAAACAATGGTGATAATCATTTGCATGGCGGAAAAATGGGGTTTAATAATGTCTTTTGGGATGCGCGTCAAATATCAGATTCAGAATTAGAATTAAAATATATTTCTGAAGATGGAGAAGAAGGCTATCCTGGTAAGTTAGATGTAATGGTAGTTTATAAATTAACGGATAACAATGAATTAGAAATCAACTATACTGCTAGTACAAATAAGGCAACGCCAATTAATCTTACACATCATTCATTTTTTAATTTACATGGAGAAGGTAAAGGAAGTATCAATGATCATGTATTACAAATAAATGCTAAATTTTATACTCCTATTAAGGAAGGTTTAATACCAACTGGTGATATAGAGAATGTTAAGGGCACACCTTTTGATTTCATAGAACCAACACTAATAGGGAAGCATGTCAATGATGATGACCAACAGATAAAATATGGTTTTGGGTACGATCATAATTTTGTATTGGACGGTTCCGGTTTAAAAGTGGCGGCAGTAGTAATAGAACCTAATTCGGGAAGAAAGATGGAGGTTATAACCAGCGAACCAGGTTTGCAGTTCTATGGAGGTAATTTTTTAGATGGGAAGGAGATTGGAAAAAGAAATTTACCCTATAATTATAGGACCGCTTTTTGTCTGGAAGCGCAACATTTTCCAGACAGTCCAAATCAAAAGCATTTTCCGTCAACTATTTTAAATATAGGTGAACATTATAAATCTATCTGCATTTATAAATTTAGTATCAACAAAAAATAACTGATTTCAAAATCATCAACTCAAGAAATGCTTAGGACTCATAATCTTTTAATTGCAATATGTTCTTTTGAAGAATTATCTATGTAGCCGATTCCACCTTATTTTTATCCTCAAAATAATTTCCTAAAATGTTCGAAAATTAAGAGTAGAAGTAATGATATTAAATAATATTGTTAGACATTTATTTTTCTTCATTCCTTTATTTTCTCAAGCTCAATTAGCTTATGATTTGTATCCATCTAGAGATATTATAATTAAATACCATAATGATTGGACTAAGAAACATTATTTAGAAAGAATTGAGGAATTCAGAAAAGACCCTTTAGGTACTGGTTCAATTGTTTTTTTGGGAAATAGTATAACAGAGCAAGGGAAGGATTGGGGAGAAAAGTTTGGTTTTAAAAATTTAAAAAATAGAGGAATTAGTGGAGATGTTACTGATGGCCTATTGGCAAGGTTAGATGAGATATATTTTTATAAACCAAAGGCAATATTTGTTTTAATTGGACTTAACGATTTATGGAATTTCTATAATGGTGAAGGGATTCCATCCAGAACCTATATAGGAAATAATATTTTTAAAATAATAAAAAAAATAAATGTTGGCTTACCAGAGACGTTGGTTTTTGTTCAAACTATTTTGCCAACAAGAAATGATTTTTTTGTAGATGACATTATTGAAATAAACAAATTTTTAAAAAGAAATGATGATGACTTAAATTTTCAAATTATTGATTTGCACTCTTCTTTTGTAGATTCCGAAGGATTGTTGAAAATTGGTTTAACTTATGATGATGCACATCTAAATAAGAGGGGTTATGATCTTTGGGTAGAGTGCATTAAGCATATTGTTCATTCTCTTCAATGAGCTTATTTAAAATGTGCAAGTCAATTAATTTTATTTTATTTTTTGATTTGTTAACTATAAATATTTAAGATGCCCTAATCTTATATTTAATTGTTTACTTATTGAATTTAAATATGTACTTATCTTTATAAAATTGTTATTAGTTTCATAGTTTAATCTGCTAAAGAATGATTTTTAAAGGAATTTTATCGGTTGCTAGTTTAATGTTTTTGCTGAATGAGTGCTATTCACAATTTTCCGATAATCACATAAATAATTTTCAGAAAGAAATTATCGAAGAAGAAATTACCGGTAGTAACGTTGCGTTGGTATATAAAGAAAATAAAATTGTTTATTACAACATTGAGAATTCATTAAAAAAAGGTGATAAATCAATTGATTCTGAAACAATTTTCCCTATTTGGTCTATGTCTAAACCGATTACAATAGTGGCGATGATAACACTTTATGAAAGAGGTTTAATAGATTTCGATGATCTTGTCTCAAAATATATTCCATCATTTGACAAGTTGATTTGTAAAAATGATGATGGTTCCATTTATAAGTGCAAAAAGGAATTAAAAATAATTCATCTCATGAATCATACTTCGGGATTTAAATATTATGATGATTATTATATTGAGGCTTTAGCTTCCGAGACTTTAGAAGATTTTGTCAGCAAAATATCTAAACATCCCATAGAGTTTGAACCAGGTGAAAAATATTTATATGGCATCAATCAATCAATTTTAGGACGAATTGTTGAGGTGGCAAGTGGGCAGTTGTTTTATGATTATTTAAAAGAAGTAATATTTGATCCTCTTGAGATGGAAGAAACTAAATTCTATTTAACCGAGGATGATAAAGATCACTTTCAACCGCTTTTTATTAATAACGGAATTATAAAAGGATTTTCGGACGAAGGAGTAACGGGTAAAGGAGATATTCTTACATATGATATGAGTAAAAAAGTTCATTTAGGGGGAGAGGGATTAGTTTCTACCTTTATGGACTATTTTAAATTTTGTAGGATGCTACTGAATGGAGGTACTTATGATGGAAGAAAAGTCATTAGTCAGGAAAGTATTGATATGATGGTTCAAAAGCAAACTGATGGATATCCTTATGAAGATAAATCTTTTGTAGATTTAGTAGGTTTTTATAATGCATTTTCTTTGTTTGTTTTAGAAGAACCGATTAATGATTTGAATGCTAGTATAGGTATTTTTGGATGGGCAGGATATCACAATACTGTCTTTTGGATAGATCCAGAAAAATCAATGTTTGCATTATTTATGTCGAGATCATTACCAAGTAATTGGGGAATGAAAAAAAGATTTATGAAGGCTGTTTATAAGGAATATTAGTTGCTATCAAAAAAATATAATTTTAAACAGCTTAACCATTTTTCCACTTAAACTAATTGGTAATATTCTTTATCCATAATAAAGACTGTAAATCAATTATATGAATGAATAATATTGTTTCTTGGAATCACTCAATACTACTTATACTCTTCAACTAGATCAATCAGACATAGCTAATGCTATTGATATAGCACATATATTGGGTCCTATCCTTTTGGTGGTATGGCCATACTCGTTATAAATAAACTAGAAGATTCAGACTTTATCGTGAGAGGAGATCATCTATTTTAATCAAAGAGAATCACAAAAAAGAGATTACGGTAAGTTAAAAGTGAGTGATAAGGCTAAGGATTATTATAGATTTTCGGTTCTTAAATCTAGTATCAAAAAATAATGATTTTATAATAAATTTTGTATCTTGATATCCTAAACAAAAACCATATACCATGAAACAAGTAATTTTTACATTAATAACTACACTACTTTTAACAATAGCGCAATCTCAAGTGATTCAGTCTCGACGCTTAGATGTGGATCCTGCAAATGTAGCTAAGTTTGAGGCAGCGGTAGCTAAGAAAAATCAGATTTACAATAGCAAAGATGATCAACCTAGGTGGATAACTTTTCAAATTTTGACTGGTCCAAATGCTTATAATTACGTCAGAATGCAAATTGCTGAATCACTAGCCGAATTTGATGAAGTGGATAAGGAGGGTAATGATTTTTGGCAAAAAACAGTAGGTCCTCTTCATACTTCAGTAGGGAATAGAATTTGGTGGGCAAATGATGAGATGACATATGATCCCGAAGTGCGAAATAAGTTCAATCATAGAAGGATAATATACTATAATGTCAAAGATGAGGGATTGGATGACTTTTGGAGATACCGTGAAAGAGCAAAAAAAACATGGACTGAAATGGGTATTGAAAACAGAGTTGGTGTCATGAATTGCATGTCTGGATGTGATGGGAATTGGGTTCAAGTGAGATTTCATCATAAAGATTTCACGAGTGAAGAGCAGAGCTGGGACAATATGCCAGTTTTTGCAGAAACATACAATAATTTGTTTGGTGAAGGATCATTCACGGAAGATAGGGAACGCCTTAGAAATTCTTTAATGCCAGATGGTAGACGAATTCGTCATCATAAGAGATTACCAGAACTTAGTTCTGCGTGGCGATAGTATTTCTTTGAAAGTCATAAAAAAGGCCTCTTTTAGAGGTTTTTTTTATGACTATAAATACCCTTATCAAAAAAAAATAGATTTTCAAAAGGTAAGATCACTTATCAGTGGCTAGGTTAGGTTATAATTCCAAGATCTTGTTTATAATTTATTAGACCTTATTTTTACAGTTATGATGGTTCCTTTTTTTAATGGTGTTTTCTTTGGTTTAGTGTTGATTTTTGTTTTTGGACCAACTTTTTTTGCCTTAATTCAAACAAGTATTCAGCAGGGAGTCAAGCGCTGTTTACTTTTTGTATTAGGTGCTTTTTTTATTGATTTCTTATATGTCACTGTTTCACTCTACGGATTATCCGACTTATTGAATAATCCTGATACTGTAGGATTAAGAAATGGAATTGCCATGATTGCCATGTTAGGAGCAGGTATATATTATTGGTTCAAGGCACCTTATCATTCAGATCAAAAAATAATAATTTCGCCACTGAATGCCTCTTTTAAATATTTTTTTAAAGGGATGATCATCAACTTGTTAAATCCATTTTTGTTGGTATTTTGGATTTCCCTTATTTCAGTTGTGGAAGCTAATTATAATTTTGATGATAAGGGGAATAGATATTTTTTTTTAGGTGTATTGGCAATTTCTTTGATTCTAGACATATCCAAATCCTTATTGGCACAGAAATTAAAGGTATTGATCAAACCCAAGGTTGTTGCTAGCGTGAATAAAATCTTGAGTATCGTGATGTTATTATTCAGTCTTCGAATAGGCTATACCTTTGTAGCTTCCTAATTATACCCTATCCAGCAGACGCCTGTGGTAATTTACCTGACCAAGATGATAGTTCAAGTGGCTCAAGAGATGAAGCAGGAAATATTGAACGGTCATTTTATGTCCAAAAACTTCAATAGGGTAAATCTGTTGCATTTTGTTCGTATGTAACTGATTAAAAGTAAGATTAATAGCTTCTTTAGTTGATGCTATTTCAAGATTCAAAGCCGCTTTGGAGAGATGTGGAGTACTGAACTCAGCCTCTCGATCTCTGACATAATCTGAGGATCCTAATATATTTCCTATAAAATGTCTTAGGTTTCCTGTCAAATGTTTACACAAATTGCCTGCGGAATTTGAAATTTCTAAATCTGTGTGCCAAATGGAATGTTCATTCCGATAGGCATTGATTTCTTTTTCTAGTTTTTCTAAGTCTCTTAAAAATAATTTTCGTAAATCTTCTTTCATTTTTTGGAGATTAGTTTTAAAGAATTCATATAATAGATGCAACCTATCAATCTAAAAGCAAATTTGATAAAAAGGTGGTTTTTAAAAACAACCAAAAAATGAATAATACGATTGCCCACTTAAGGTAAATATAATAATAATCTATGGTGTCTTTGTATCTTGTCTCTTTGATTTCTACTTTTTCCAACTGGTCAATTTGATTGAACACAGCTGTCAAAGCTGCCTTATCTGAAACACGATAGAATTTACCATTACCAATTTTGGCAATTTCTCTAAGATTGGTTTCATCTAGGGTATTCTCCACAAAGCGCGGTCGACCAAAAAAATCTTGACCAAAAGGGACTTTACCTTCCTTACCTATCGCAATGGAATAGATGGTGATATTGTAAGCGACTGCCAATTTAGCAGCGGTAATGGGATCTATATTCCCTGCTGTATTGTCACCATCGGACAATAGGATCATCACTTTGGATTCGGATTCGGATTCTCTTAGTCGATTGGTACCGACTGCCAAAGCACTACCGATTGCCGTTCCTCTATTCTCGATCAAACTGAAGTCAATATCATCTATGTAAGTATTCAGAAGCTCATAATCAGTAGTTAATGGAGATCTCGAATAGGCATCTCCGGAGAAAACAACTAGTCCAATCCGATCTTGAAATCGGCCCTTAACAAAATTTCTGGCTACTTCTTTTGCCGACTCCAATCTATTGGGTTGAAAGTCTTGGATTTGCATAGATTCTGATATATCAATCACCATCATAATATCGATACCCTCACTCCATTGTTCGATTTGCTCATCGGTAGTTTGAGGTCGTGCCAATGCCAAGATAACCAATGCGATTACTGTGGCCATGATGATAGGGGGGATAAACCTCAAGAAACTAAGACTATCGTTTTTAATGTTTTCTTTGCTTAAGGCTATGGGTAATTTTTGATTATTAAACCTGTGTAAAATCCATTTGAATAAAAAAATTAGCGGAATTAAAATAAGGGCATATAGCCAAGGAGCATTTAACCAATCAAAAGTTCCTAGACGTTCTGAAGAAAACCAATAAGAGGAAAACCATGAGATTTGATTATTTTCCATTTTTAATATCTTCGATTTTCATGTGAAACCTATGTTGTGTGAAATCTTCTATATCTTGAAAACTCTTGTAAAGCTCTATATTTCTTTGGTTGCCATAAACGCTTTTGTCAATATTCCTTAGGGCTTCTTTTAACTCTGAGGTAAACTCTAGCGCCAGTATTTCTTTGGTGGTTAGCTTGCTGATGGGTTGACGCTCCAACTTTTCCAAATAATTTTTCCACTGAGCGAGTCCTTGCGCAGCACGATCGCGTTCTACGTTTTCCTTTAGAGCATGAATGGATTGACTAATGAAATTTGAAAAAAGAAGGTATTCTTTTTTTAGCCGTCTGATGGTGAAGTAATTTCTTATGTTCTGACCAAAAATAAGAAAAATTAGAATTATACTTATCAAAAATACCCCTAAAATAATCCACATTAATGGGTAATTGAATAGCTGCTCAACTGGTTTATATTGTGTATTTTGAATTAATTGAGAGGTGTCACTAACCTCTTTCAAGGGTACCAGTTCTTCAAAAAAGAGAGAGTCAAGAGGGGCAGTTAAAACAATAGAATCATTGGATTGAATGACAAAGACCGGCAATTCCAGTTTTTGAATCAAGTCAATTTCAAAAGACTTAAGGCCATATACAGTAGAATCAAAAGCATTATCATTTCTTAATTGGGTCTCGATGAAAAATTTATTAACAAATTCAAATGGGCTGAAATTATAGTTACTATCGGCAAAAAGAAGTTCAATCTCCTTTGGGTATTCTGCGGTGACCCAATAATGAACGGTGTTACCCAATTGAAGACTGTCTTCAATGAAACCTCCGTTGATTTTAATTTCTTGCCCACGTACGACAAGGGTCCAAAGTACTAATAATGAAATGAATAAATGACGTTTATCGGACACGCTGTGATGATTTTTTTTTGTTTCTATGGGTGAATAATTTGAGTAAGCCGGGAACGTAATCATCTTCGGTTGAAATACGGGTATAATTGGCATCATTTCGTGCACAAAAACGCTCTAAATCAGCAGTATTTACTAGATGGGTTTGATTCATTATTTTTCTAAATCTAGAAGACGAACTGTTGACCCAAATATATTGTTGTGATTCATTTTCCCACAGCGGCACAATGCCCATTTTAGGAAATTGGGTTTCTCTTGGGTGATAGAGTTGAATCGCGATGAGGTCATGTTTTCGCGCCATTCCTTTAAGACTTTTTAGGTAGTTTTCATCTACAAAATCCGAAATAACAAAAATAACACTTCTTCTTTTTAGAATATTAAGTAGGTATTTGATTCCATTGTTGAGATTAGTTTTTCTCGATTTTGGTATCAGATTGAACAATGAATTGATGATTTCATAAGAATGTTTGATACCTTTAGCCGGCTTAATATAAGCTTCTACTTGATCGGAGTAGCACATGAGACCTACTTGACTATTTTCTTTAATGGCAGAGATAGACAGTAAGGCAGTTAATTCTTTACCAATGTTTATTTTTTGCTTTCCTTCTCTACCGATTTGTTGAGATGCAGAGACATCCAGCATGAAAAAGACAGTTTGCTCTTTTTCCTCCTTAAAAGTCTTTACAAATGTCCCTTGGCCTTTTGCTGTAACATTCCAGTCGATCGATCGAATATCATCCCCATATTGATAAGTTCTCACATCATCAAACTCTAAGCCTGATCCTTTAAATATTGATTTAAAATCACCTTGCATTTGAGAATTAATTGCTTTTCGCACCCTTATCTCATATTTTCGTAATTTTTTGAGGATTTCCTTCATGTGCCCTAATTTAGTGGCAAAAGTATTTACATTAATCTTTATCTAATGCGGCGTTCTTTTTATTTTATCATTTGCATCATCATGGGATGTAATTCCTCAAGTCAGCCTCCAGAAACACTACTCAAAGAGGTAGTCATGAGTAATATTTTACTGGATGTCCACCTTTTAGAATCAAAAATAAATACTCTCGGGAGAAAAGGAGATACTTCGTTTCAAATTTATGATCATTTTGAAAAATTAATTTTAGAAAAACATGGCGTAGACTCGTTAGTTTATACTCAAAGTTTGGCGTATTACATGGAGCACCCAAGCTTAATTGAAAATATTTACACGATTATAATAGATAGTCTTGTGCTCCGAGAAAGTACCATCAGGAATAACTAGTGCATATTTACCCAAATAAAATTGAGCAAAAATTAGAAGTTGATCAGATACGAGATTTGATCAAAGGGTTTTGTCAAATGCCTGTTTCAAGATCATTGGTGATGTCAGCATCACTTTTAGAAGATTTTGGTGAGATTAGGCAACGCCTGATGCAGGTCTCAGACTATATCAAAATAACTGAAAATAACGAAGGCTATCCAAAAGATAATTTAGAAGATATAGAACCACTTTTGGTTAAAATGAAACTGGAAGGAAGTCATCTATCTGCAGATGATTTTTTTTTATTGAGCAAGGGCAATCGAATTTTAAGTCAGTGGCAGCAATTTCTTTCAAATAGCAAAGAATCCTATACTTGGCTGGCTCAACTTGTCTCTGATTTCGAAATAGATCAGGCCTTGTCAGATAAGATAGATGAAGTAATCAATGAGCACGGAGAAGTTCGAGATAATGCCAGTCCGGCACTAATAAAAATCCGACGTGACATCGTAAAATCTGAGCAGAAAGTACGTAAATCCATTAAATCTATATTTGATCAAGTCAAAAAAGATCATCTTGCAGATGAGAGTGGAGAAATCACGATTAGAGAAGGTAGACTGGTTATTCCTGTTAGAGCTGAATTCAAGCGAAAAGTAGCAGGATTTGTTCATGATGAATCTTCAACTGGCCAAACGGTTTTCATGGAACCTACTCAAGTGCTTGAATTGAATAATCTGGTTCGTGAACTGGGTTATCAAGAGCAGCGAGAGGTGCTTAGAATATTAATCCAATTGAGCGACCGAGTTAGAATGAATATAAATGGGCTTGAAAGAGGTGCTGATTTTCTACCTAAACTAGATTTTATAATGGCAAAAGCTAAGTTTGCCCATCAATTTGGAGCCTGTATCCCAATACTCAAAAAAACGCCAGGTATGGAATTGATCGGGGCAGTGCATCCATTGCTTTGGAAGGTTAACAAGGATCAAGAGAAATCGGTAATACCTTTAAATCTTTCTTTATCTCACGATGAGTATAGGGTTTTAATTATTTCTGGTCCCAATGCGGGTGGTAAGTCAGTAGCTATGAAGACGGTAGGATTGTTGCAATATATGCTCCAATGTGGATTTCCTGTAACGGTAGATCCGGCCTCTTCTTTTGGTGTATTCAATCAAATATTTATTGATATTGGAGATTCACAGTCTCTAGAAAATGACCTAAGTACCTATAGTAGCCGATTAACTGCTATGAAATATTTCAGCGAATGGGCAGACCGAAAATCATTGGTATTGATAGACGAATTTGGTACAGGTACAGAACCCCAATTTGGTGGAGCCATTGCCGAGGCACTGCTCAATAGATTGGTTCATCAACAGTCATATGGAGTCATTACAACACATTATGCGAATATTAAAAAATATGCAAATCATGCCAAGGGCATGATCAATGGGGCAATGCGTTATGATACCAATCATTTGGTTCCCCTCTATGAATTGGAAATAGGAAAGCCAGGCAGCTCCTTTGCTTTGGAAATTGCTAGAAAAATTGGATTAAACAATGATTTAATTGCATATGCAAAAAGCAAAATAGGGGTCAGTCAGGTAGATTATGACAAAATGCTGACCGAGTTGCAGGGTGATAAAGCAAAATATGAGAAGCTCAATGAAGGCCTTACACAAAAGGAGTCTCAACTGAAGCAATTACGAAATGATTATTTGTCTTTGAAAGAGATGTTGGAATCGGATAAAAAGCGAATTATAAGCGATTCAAAAGTAAAAGCCAGTCGAATTTTAGAAGGTGCTAATAAAGAAATTGAACGAGTTATTCGGGAGATCAAAGAATCCAATGCAAATAAAGAAAAAATCCTTGTAGGTAGGAAAAGGATTACGGATTTGAAATTGAAAATGGCCATCACAAAAGAAAAAAGCAATGCTAGATCGTCCACTTTTAAGGTTGGGGATCAAGTTCGAATAAAAAATAATGAGGGAATAGGCACGTTACAAGATATTAAAGGGAAAAAAGCGCAAGTTGTTTTTGGGTCTTTGACCTCTTTTCTTAAATTGGATCGATTAGAAAAGGTTTCAGGCGCGATTGGAAATACAATTCAGAAAAAGAGGCGTATTGAAGGTCTTGATTTAGTTCAAAGGCAAGAGCATTTTATTAGAGAGCTCGACGTGAGGGGGAAGCGACCTGAGGAAGTATTAACCATTTTGGATGCCTTTATGGATGACGCCATTGTCTTGGGCAATGTAAACTTGAAAATCATTCATGGGAAAGGCCATGGAGTACTTAGGGAGGTAATTAGAACCCATCTTAAAACTTACCCAAACATTGAAACGATGCATGATGAGCACCTTGATCGCGGGGGAAGCGGCGTCACTTTAATTACTTTGAACTAACTCGTAGGGTTAAGGAATCTTTTATGTTTAGGTCATATTTTTTTTTAAATCAACTATTAATTATAATATTGAGGGGTATTAAACAATATTTACCATGAAAAAATATATATTAATTTTTATCACATTGATGGCTACGATCCTTTCTTATGGACAGAGTATTCGAGTATATAACTGGGATTTTAAAAATGGATCTGAAGCAGAAGTAGGAAAAATATTTGAACAGTATTTTGATCGAGAAAGAAATTCTGGATCTGCCATTTTACAAAGAGTAAGGTTTTTAGATAACGTTACCCATCGTGTCCTTTTGACGGGAGATCCTGCAAATTGGGGTTCAAAGGAAGAGACCAGTGATGTTGAATGGGATGCATTTTTGAGGGGTATGTGGATGCATCAGCAATCTAAAGCACCGGGCTCGTACACAGGAAAATCATTGGCATGGATTGAAGGAGATCGCGAAAAAAACAATGTGGGGCAAATGTGGATCATGAAGGTAGCTGATTCAAAGAAGTATCTTGACGCTCATAATAAGTTTGTGAAGCAAGCAGCAGATATTATAGGCGATCGTTCGATGGGTTTTGGCAAGATAAACATGGGTAGGAAAGGGGCTACTCATTATGCGGTATTTTACGGAGATAACTTAAGTGATGTCGAGCTTACCATGGACAAGATAAGAGCATCTAAGGCCTTTGCTGAATTAATTGAAAACAGGGGAGAGGTTGAGATATTGAACAGCTATATGGTCAGTACCTTGATGATTTTAGAGTAAATGCTAAATAATTAAATACGAGAGCGCGGTCACTATAAGGTCCGCTCTTTTTTTGTCTATTAGTACAAAAAAATAAGCAGTGTCTTGTAAAATTCAATGTATTAGTATTTTTTTATGAAATTCTGCCAAATGATTGGATAACATCTGATATTTGTACCGTGTTGTTTTTTGTAGTTAACACAAATTATGTACGTTGCACATAATAAGAGTTGAATCATGATATTGATAGGTGACGTAGGAGGTACTAATACTGAATGGGTAGTGTTAGAAAATGGAGTTTTAAGAAGATTCAAAACAATTGGAGTGAACTTGGTTCATGAAAAGTTGAGTGAGTTTTTGAGGAAAGTTAGGAATACCCTTGAACCTTTCTGCCAAGCTGATCAGGTAAACTTGTATTTTGCTGGACTATTGGACGTTCCTCGTCAAAGAAGGAACGCACTAAATGAAATCAAAAAGAGTTTTCCAAGGGCAAAAATATCGGTTGAGAATGATCTCTTAGGGGCGGCAAGGGGAACTTATCAAACCTCTTCGGGATGGATCGGTATCTTGGGAACAGGTGCCAATTTTGGATATTATAACGGTAAGGTGATTACGCAAAGAATCCCTTCTCTAGGTTATATTTTGGGGGATGAAGGAAGTGGTGCTGCTTTTGGGAAAAGGATATTGGCAGATTTCGCACGTCAAAAACTACCTGAGGACTTGGAAAATCAATTTCGAAAAGCATATAAACTTGATGAAGCAACTTTGATTGGTAAGGTTTATGATCCCATAGGTTCGAAAGCTTTTTTGGCCAGTTTCAGTTTTTTTTTACAAACTCATTTAGCCCATCCCTATTGTCATCAATTGGTTTATCAGGCATTCTTGGACCATTTTAAGGCAGTGGCGGGCAGTTATAATCCAGGTACCTTAGTAAGTTATACTGGATCTATTGCTTATCAATTTAGTACCGTTCTTGAAGCCGCTGCGGCATCTGTTGCTATCGATATTCACTCGGTTCTGCCAACACCGATTGAAGGGTTGGCAAATTATCACAAATCACTTTAAATAAATTTACCTAAATGTCTATAACAGAGTCATCCTCTTCTTATCAAAATTTAGAAAAACTAACTTTAAGTGAGGTACTTGAGGGAATCAATAAAGAAGATCAAAAAGTAGCGTTAGCTGTATCACAAAAATTAGATCAGATCGAAAGACTCATCGAGCAAGTAGTTCTCAGAATGAAAACAGGTGGTCGGATTTTTTATATTGGAGCAGGAACCAGTGGTCGTTTGGGCATCCTAGACGCTTCAGAATGTCCGCCCACTTTTGGGGTGGAAAATGATCTTGTAATCGGTATCATCGCGGGAGGTGATGGCGCCATTAGAAAATCGGTAGAGTTCGCCGAGGATGATGGTCAGCAGGCTTGGAAGGATCTGAGCGCTTACCATCCCATGGCGCAGGATAGTTTGATCGGGGTGGCTGCCTCAGGTACGACGCCCTATGTATTAGGGGGATTGCGAGAAGCCAGAAATCAAGGATTGTTGACCGGATGTATTGTTTGTAATCCAGATAGTATCTTGGCTCAGAACGTGGAGTTTCCGATTGAAATCGTCATGGGTCCTGAATATGTAACAGGAAGTACCCGAATGAAATCAGGCACTGCACAAAAGTTGGTGCTCAATATGATCAGTACTGCAGTAATGATTCAGTTGGGAAGGGTAAAAGGCAACAAGATGGTAGACATGCAATTGAGTAATGACAAGTTGATCGATCGAGGCATCAGAATGATTATCATGGAGACGGGTCTAGATCGGGCAGCGGCAGTATCCTTACTCAATAGCCATGTTTCGGTTCGCAAGGCTATTGATGCACACAATAAAAGTTGAGTCTATAATTTAGATTGATACAAATGCATCAGATAGAACCCTTTTACAACTGGCTTAAGTATTATGATTCGAGTAAAGATTATAGATCTCCTTTTTCTGGAAAAATCTATAATTATGACATCTATTCAGAGAAAATTTATGGATACTACATTGATCCCGCCTGGGACTATTTTGGTTCAGAAACTCTTTATATTAAAATACTCTTCTGTGATTATGACGAAGGCTATGTTGTGCTAGAGTTCATTGGTGAATGGAACGACGCTATAAATAATGACATCATGCTTTTAAAGAGGAATATTATTGATCTGCTGCTTGGTGAGGGAATTAATAAATTCATTTTGATCGGAGAAAATGTCTTGAATTTCCATGGTAGCGATGAAAGTTATTATGAAGAATGGCTTGAGGAAATAGAAGAGGGTTGGATTGCATGCGTAAGCTTTGTTGATTTTTTACGGGAAGAAATGGCTAAGTACAACCTAGATGCCTATCTGAATATGGGAGGATCCTTAGAGATAGAAAAATGGCGCACCTTACCTCCCAGCACATTTTATCTCTTGGTTTCGGGTTTGATCAGAAAGAGATTATCCATTTGAAGGTGAGATTTTCTTGACTGAAGTGATCTGAGAAATGAGATATTTTTTACCACTAGTGATTCTAAGGCAAAGGATACGAGTTCTTTTAAATTCCAGGAACTTGTAGGAAGAATTGTTAAACAGAAATTGATCACCCACTTTGAGTGTTTTGAGCAGGCAAGTATCATCGGGAATATCGTACTGCTTGAGCAAGGCGTGCAGATTTGGATCAGAGCAGCTGGAGGCCTTGGGACTTCGAAGGTAATGAGCCAATTTTTTGAGGAGCAGTTCAGGAAAAACCTGTGTATTGAGGACAGGTAATGATACCATTTTGAAAGCATTTTTCCATTCTTGACCGTGAGGTTTTACTTCATTTTTATGTTTTTTATAAGTAAGCAGGTGCGCAACTTCATGTAAATAGGTGATCAGGAAAGCATAATGGTTAAGATCATTATTGATGGTGATGACGTGTTTTTGTTGGGTGGGTTCAAATCGATAATCTCCAAATTTTGTGCGTCTACTTTTTTTGATTTTGAATTCAAAACCATAATGATGATACAGAGTCAAGCAATACTGAGCGGCCTCCAAGGGCACAAAACGCTCAAAAACGGATAGATAATTTTTTTTCACATGGTGTCTTTTTTTAATCAATCAAGACGTTAATTTAAACTATAGGGAGTCAAATAAGGGTCAAGTGATCAAGATAATTTAATTATAAATGCAAAGATTCCTTAATTTATCAGAATTATTCCTTGGGGGTAATCATTTCATTCTGAAAATTACTTTGATCGGAATGCCTTCAAAATCAAAGTGATTTCGAATTTTATTGATTAAAAATCGTTCATAAGACTCACTTATCTCTTTTGGATAACTACAGAAAAAAGCAAAAACCACAGAGTGCGTTGGCAGTTGGGTGATATATTTAATGCCTACATTCTTACCTCTTCTGACAGGAGGAGGATTCCTTTCAATTTCCTTCAACATAATTTCGTTAAGCTTCGAAGTAGGGATTTTTGTAGTTTTGTTTTCGTAAATGGTCAAGGATTTTTCGATTACTTTGAAAATACGCTGTTTCTCTAGTACGCTGGCAAAAATGATGGGTACGTAAGACAGTGGACCGAGTTTGATTTTGATCTCTTGTTCTAATTTTACTGCAGTATTGGTTTCTTTTTTCTCCAAATCCCATTTGTTGAACATTATTACGCCACCTTTTTTATACTTATTGACCAAGGCGATAATATTCATGTCTTGGGCTTCAAGTCCTCGCTGGGCATCAATCATGATTATGCAAACATCACTGTGCTGTAGTGCTTGAATGGCTCTTAGCACCGAATAAAACTCAATATCTTCTTTGACTTTGGCTTTTTTTCGGATTCCTGCTGTGTCCGTTAATATGAAGTCCTTTCCAAATAGGTTATAACGTGTGTTGATGGCATCTCTGGTGGTACCGGGTATGTCGGTGACGATGGTGCGCTCTTCACCCAATAACGCATTGACAAAAGAAGACTTACCTACATTGGGTCGGCCTAAAATGGCAATTTTAGGAAGTTCGCTGTCAGATTCTTCTTCATCTTCATCAAGTTTTTTGACTACTTCATCAAGTAAATCTCCAGTACCCCAGCCATTGGAGGAGGCCACGGGAAACAATCTGTCGCTCAGGCCGAGGGCATAAAATTCTGTGGAATCATCAATTCTTTTTTGATTGTCTGCCTTGTTGGTTACTACAAATAGGGGTTTGTTGACTTCTCTTAATATTTGAGCAAATTCCTCATCTAGACCATGTAATCCCGTATTGCAGTCAACCATAAATAAAATGACACTGGCCTCTGATAAGGCTTGTTGTACTTGTTCACGGATGGCACCCTCAAAAATATCGGTAGATCCTTCTACATAGCCACCCGTATCGATAACTGTAAATTTTTTACCATTCCATTGGCATACTCCGTAATGCCGATCTCGAGTCACGCCGGACTCATCGTCCATAATGGCTTGCTTACGTTCAATTAAACGATTGAAAAGAGTAGATTTACCTACATTGGGTCTGCCTACGATTGCTACTATATTCGCCATATATTTTAGTTAATGAGTGTCAAGCCTTTCAATGTTGATAACCAAATTTTTTTAAAGATTTTTCTTTTTTACGCCAGTTTTTTTCAACTTTTACATACGTTTCTAAATGTACTTTCTTCTCAAAAAACTCTTCAAGGTCCACGCGAGATTCAATCCCTACTTTTTTTAGATTAGCGCCACTTTTGCCAATGATGATTCCTTTCTGACTGTCGCGCTCCACGTATATTATCGCTCGGATACGTAAGATGTCTTTGGCTTCCTTGAATTCCTCTACCATTACCTCACAACTATAGGGGACTTCTTTTTTATAATTCAAAAAAATTTTTTCTCTGATGATCTCGGAGGTAATAAACCGTTCGGATTTATCTGTAATCTGATCTTCAGGAAAATAGGGAGGATGGTGGGGTAAAGCGGACTTGATGGCTTCATATAATTTATCTATGTTTACTTTTTCTAGAGCCGAGATTGGAAAAATCTGTGACGTCGGAAATATTTTTCCCCAATAATCCACTTTATCTTTCACTTGTGACCCCTGTGCTTTATCCGTCTTATTTATGATAAGAAATTTTGGGGATTGATTTTCGAAGATATGCTGGACATTTTCATTCTCATCGAACTTCTCACTAAGCTCAACCATGTATAAGATCAAATCGGAATCTTCCAGTGATGCTTTGACAAAACGCATCATGCTCTCTTGAAGCTTGTATTTGGGGTCAATAACGCCAGGAGTGTCACTGAAGATCATTTGGCAATCAGGTGTAGAAAGGATACCAAAAATACGATGTCGGGTTGTTTGGGCCTTTGACGTCATGATAGAGAGACGCTCTCCAACTAAGGCGTTCATCAAAGTTGATTTACCGACGTTTGGTTTGCCTAAAATACTAACAAAACCTGCTTTAAAGGCTGTTTTATCTTTGCTCATGTTGTGCGTCGCATAATCTTTATTTTTTAATGCTTCAAAGATACTTTTTATTGTTCCTTAGAACAGTCATTGATAAATGAATTTTTTATGTGCCTAGATTCTTAAGTACAGTAGTAGATATTTAAAGGAATTGGAAAAATTTTAAATGAGGATTTGATAGGCGAGGAGTGTTCCTCAAAATAATGAATATAAATTCTATGCCACTCTTGTTTATTGAAAATAGCTTACTACTTTTGTACTTATACCGCGGGATGGAGCAGTTGGTAGCTCGTCGGGCTCATAACCCGAAGGTCGCTAGTTCGAGTCTAGCTCCCGCTACTAAAACAATAAAACGGTTATACTATTATAGTGTAACCGTTTTTTAATTAAAAGACTTCGTTCAAACACCCTCA